>DATNMV010000212.1:0-5520 GCA_035602175.1 Allostellaceae bacterium | reverse complement strand
CCCCTGGCGGCTTTGGCCTTGGCGTTCCTGCCGGGCCTGTCGCTGGCGGCGGGCGGGCAGCGCTTCGACGGCCAATGGCTCACCACCGTCTCCTGTTTGGATTCGCGCGGCGGCCTGGGCTATTCCTACCGCTTCCTCGGCGTGGTGAAAGACGGGGTTTATCACGGCCTGCACGGCACGCTGGGCCAGCCGGGCTCGCTGCAGGTCGACGGGCCGATCGCGGCCGACGGCACCGGCCAGCTTTATGCGCAAGGCCTCACCGGTTCGAAGGAATTCGTGCCCGGAACCGACACGCCGCGCGGCACCGATTACGGCTACCACATCGATGCGCATTTCGGCGCCACGGCGGGAACCGGCAATCGCGTCGAAGGCCGTCCCTGTACGGTCGAATTCACGCGGCAGTGATCCGCTTGTCGGCGCTCGATAGAAACTGAGCCGCATATTCCGCCGCCCTTTTGTTATTGCGGCTGCTCGCCTTGCTGTTGCCCGCCGCCGCCGAACAGCGACTTCAGCGAGCCCATGTAATCGGGCTGGAAGGCCAGATCGTCCCACGGCCCGACGATGTTCACCGGCACGGCCAGCAGACCCGAAAGCTTGGGCGTCAGGCGATAGGCCACCTGCTTCTGCGGCAAATTCACCGTGCCGGCGCCGTTCACCGGCAGATCGGAGGAGATCAGCTTCAAGTTGGTGTTCTTGAGCACGCCGTCGGTGATGACGAAATTCGCGTCGAAGGAATCGAAATCGGTCCGGTCGCCGCCGCCGGCCAGGCCCAGGGTCAGGATCGCGGTCGCGGTGTGCACCATGTCGAGCACGCGCACGCCCTGGATCGCGCCCTTGTCGAGATGGATCGAGCCCTTGCCCGTGAGCGAGGATGCTATGGCGCGCTGGCTTTTGCCGTGTCCCGCAACCACCATGTCGAGGCTGGCGGGGCCGGACAAAACCGTGATGTTGTCGACGTCGCGCAACAGCAGTTCCAGATTGACGTTGTTGAGCGTGAAGCTCTCCGAGATCGCCGGAACGCGGCTCCCGCCGTCGATCACCACCTGGCCCTGGCCGCTTCCGCCATAGAGCGAAAGCTTGGTCAAGGAGGCGGTCAGCAGCCCGTTCTTGAGCTGCAAATTGAGCGCGCTCTCGCCGATGGCGATGTTGCGGTAGCGGATCGAGCCGGTGCCGAGCTCGAAATAGACGTCGGCGAGCTTCAACAGCGAAAGGTCGATCGGCGCGTCGCTCCAATCCTTGTTCACCGCGGGCGGATCGTTCGCCGCCGCCTGCGGCGCCGGCGGGGCGTTCGCCGGGCCGAGATAGGGGTTGAGGTCGAGGGCGTCGAGCACCAGGCTGCCGCGGACATAGGGTCGCACGCGCGAATTGTCGTAGACGATCCCGCCGGTGCCCTTGATCGCGTCGAGATCCACCTCGGCCTTGCCGAAGCCGTAAACCTCGCCGGTGACGTCGAGCGTGCCCTTGATCGCGAACCGGCCGAGGCCGGTGCCCTGCTCGGCGATCGGGATGCCGGCCCATTTGGCGAAGCTCCGCAGGCTCGGCACGTCGAGCACGATGGTGCCGTTGAGCTTGGGTTCGGGCTCGCCCACGCCCTCACCGGAAAAATCGAAATGGACCGGGTTGGACGTGACGTGCAGCTCGATATGGCTGGGAGCGCCGCCCTCGAAGGCGCCGGGGCGCGCGATCGCGTAGTCGAAATACACCGTCTCGCCCTTCCAGGTGGCGTTGCCGTCGGCGGTGAGCGGGCTGTCCAGCCCGGCCATGGCGAATTTGACGTCGATGCCCGAGGCGGTCCAGCGCGTGCCGTCGCGTGCGTCGTAGAAGCTGGCGTTGCCGTCGCGGATCTCGAAACCGGCGACGTGGAACCGGTCGAGCATCGTGATCAGGTCGCTGATCTTGTGCTTGGGCGGCGGCGGGGGCTGCGCGGCGGCGGCTTTGGGCGCGGGCGCGCCGAGCCGCCAATTGGGCTCGCCCTGCTTGTCGACCTCGAGCGCGATTTCGGGCTCGACCAGCGCGAAGCCATCGATCTCCAGCTTGCCGGACAAAAGCGGCCGCGGCCGGATCTTGATCTCGATCGATTTCAGCTGCGCCATGTGCGGCGCTTCGCCGTCGGGCGCGTTGGCGAAGGCCACGTCCTCGGCCGACAGGGTCAGCTCGGGCAGCAGCGCGAATTTGATCGGCCCGTCGATGCGGAATTGCCGGCCGGTCGCCCGCTCGACCAGCGTGATGATTTCCGCCCGGTAGACGTCGCCCGAGATGAAAAACGGCAACGCGATCGCGATCGCGAGCATCACGGCGTTCAAGGCGGCGAAAACCGCTAGCCCGATCAACAGCTTTTTCATCGTGGGATCGATGCTAGAGCAAAACCCGGCGAGAGGGTAGCCGAGGGCGGCGGGGCGGTCCGGGCGCCCAAACGAAAAGAGCCGCGGTTACCCCGCGGCTCTTTGCCGGTCGGATCGGGCCGACGTCTAGTGAATGCCGATATTGATGCCGGGCAGGGATATGCCGACGGCGGGGCCGTAGACCACCGGCGGCGGGTAATAGGCCGGCGCGTAGACCACGGGCGGCTCGCTGTAATAGCCGCCGGTCCAGCAACAGCCGCCGCGTTCGCGGCCGTCGCGGTAGTCGCCGCCGCGGCGATCGTCCCGGGCGTTGGCCGTTATGGCAAACGTGCCGAGCGCGAGAAACGCGACGATGGCGATCCCTGCCGCGAGCTGCGCCGGCAGGCGGCGTTTCGATTGGGCGTCTATGTTACGGGTCATTGCGACCTCCTCTGATAAGCGTGGCGTCACGGTCGCGGAACGCGATCGTCGGCCCGGCTAGCTGTGCGCCGGTCCGGCACCGTGCCCGAAGGTCTGGAACACCTGGTCGGCGTTCTTCTTCTGGGCGGCGGGCATCGAAGCGTAAAGCGTGCTGAAGGACGCAATCAGGTTCTTCAACCCGCGGACATGCGCCTGGGCGAATTTCTCGTAGTTCTTCAGATCGCCCACCGCGGTCGTGTTTTGCGGCGGGGTCAGCCGGTTTTGCGCGACCATCTTGTCCATGTTGGCGGCGTTCTCGCGCATCGTCTGCGCGACGTCGTTCCATTTCGCGTCCTGATCGGGCGTGATCTGGAGCTGTTCGTGCAGGCTGGAAATCCGCTCCTCGATGGTATCGCTCCGTGCCGCGGGGGGCGTCGCGTCGGCCTGGGCCGGCGGCGTGGCGGACTGCGCCAGCTGGATGCCGGTGACGGCGGCGCCATCGGCGCGCGCGGCGGTCATCGGGAAGGCGAACATGGCGGCGCCGAACAGCGCCGCGACGGCGACCGTACGCGCGAACGGGGCGGTAACGGCGAACGGCTTGGTGAAGGACGTCATGGCTGGTGGCCTCTCTGGATTGTGGCGGCGGGCGGGGATACCCGCCGCTTGGGAATGACGAAAATGAAGATGGCGCACCCTAGGGCCGTCCATCTCTGGCGTCAGGCATCGGAAACTACTCAGGGCCGGTTCGAATTCGGATTGCCGGGGAATGTCCGGCATGCGCGGGTCTTACGGCTTCAGCGCGTCCTTGAGGCCGCCGATGGCGTTCTGGATCTTGCCTTCGAGCTTGTCGGCCTTGCCGTCGGATTGCAGCTTGGCGTCGCCGGCGGCCTTGCCGGCGGCCACTTTGACCGTGCCTTTGAGCTCTTTCGCCGCTCCCGCGATCCGGTCCTTGTCCATGGCGGGTTACGCCATGCCGCGGAACGCGCCGGCGATCCACAGGACCAGCAGCACGAGCAGCACCAGGCCGAGGCCGCCGCCGAAAGCGTGGGGATAGCCGCCGCCGTAGTAATAGCCGCCGCCGCCGCCCAACATCAGGAAGACGAGGACGATAACCAGGATGAGACCGAGGGACATGGGAAACTCCTACCGTGATCGGAAGCTCCGTGTATCTGCAGTAACCATACCGGGGCAGGAGGTGAGGCGGCAGGATCGGAATCTACTCATCCGGCCGAACCGGGAGTGGGGCTCATAAAAAAGGGCCGCGATCGCTCGCGGCCCCATTTTTTGCTTCGCATGATGGCGAGGGCCGGATCTGGCCCTCGCCTATGCTACGCGGGATTTTCCGGTTTTGCTTCGCATGACGGCGAGGGCCAACGTGGCTCTCGCCTATGCTGCGCTTAGTGCACTGCTTCGACCGCGGTAAAGCTCGCGATCATATCCGGCTCGGTCACCTTGTCTTTTTCCTTCACATCGCCGAGCCCGATCAGTGTCGCGGTGAAGGCCACTTTCTGCCCGGGTTTGAAATCCTTGAGCGTATTGTAGAGCGGCGAATCGCGGTGGATCAGCGTGTGTTCGCGGATGTCGAGCAGCGCGTTGTTCCAGGTTTGCACCGTCAGGCCGGGCGCGATCGCGATCACGATCCAGGCGTCGCCGTCGCTGTTGGCGCCCATGCTGTCGACGGTGCCGGTCCAGTTGGTGACGTGGTTATCGGGAACCGCCTTGCGCATTTCCTCGAGCATCCGGTTATAGACCGCGGCGGCTTTCAGCTGGTTGTCGGCGTTTCTATAGGGCTCCTGCGCGGCTTGCCAGGCCGCGATGTAGGCGGTCTCGGATTTGGGCGGCTGGTCCTTGGGGCTCGCTTCGGCGACTTGCTCCACCGGCACGGTCGGGCTCGCCAACGGCACGTCGTCGCCCGTCGCTGCTTGCTGGGGCAGC
Source organism: Allostellaceae bacterium (assembly GCA_035602175.1). GTDB lineage: Bacteria > Pseudomonadota > Alphaproteobacteria > ATCC43930 > CGMCC-115725 > REEB95. Next base: position 844 of record DATNMV010000212.1, on the reverse strand, counting down.
TCGGCGGCGAGATTTTGCGGTGCGCCGGGATTGGCCGGCTCGGCGGATGCCGTGACGAGATTTTGCGGCGGAGCGGCCGCTGATTGATCGGCGGCCGCGTCAGTGGCTGCAGGTGGAGTAGCGGCCGCCGGATCGGCACTTGCCGCCGCTGGCGTTGGCGGCGGAGCAGCGGCTGGCGGTGGGGAGGAAGCAGCGGCGGGCGCCGGCGGCGGAGCGGCCATGGCCGGCGGGTTAGCCGCCGGAATCTGCTGTTGCGGCGGAAAGTTTGCCGCCACCGGCAAATCGGGCGGCGTTGTCGGAATCTGCCGCCACGGTTCGGGACAGCTCCTTATATAGGGAAAAACGCCGCGCGCCGGCGCGCAGTAGAACCAGTAATCCCCCTGTTGGGCGCGCGCGGACGGCGCGAGCGCCAACAGCCACGCGGCGGCAGCGGCGGCGGCAACAACCCCTTTGCTCATGTCGATCTCCCAACCCAACGCCTCGCCGGCAATGCAAGCGGCGACGGCCGGTCGGGGAACGCTACTTTTCGGCGAGTTAACGTTCGGTTATCGCGCGCCCGCGATGCCGCCCGTATTCGGCGGCGCGTTCCGGAGGGCGACGCCGGGATATGGTGACGCGCCGTTAAATATTTCCATTTGCAAACCAATCGGCTTCTCTAACGGCGAATTAAGCATGCGCCGGCGGTCACCCGCCGCGCGGCCGCGCGCTCCGCAGGGATAGGGTAAAATTCCGCCGCCTATAAACGGGAAGGAACTGCGCGCGCATGTCTGCGCCGGGCGGGCCGTGATACGCTCGATTTGGTTAGCACAGAGATTGGCATGCCTGACAGCGCCGTATCGTCACC
>DATNMV010000211.1:0-10210 GCA_035602175.1 Allostellaceae bacterium | reverse complement strand
TAGCTTGCCTGCATCACCGACGCAATTGGATTGAACAGCATGACGGCCACGACGCCGATGAAGAAAGCGCCGGCGAGGGGCGGCGTGAGAAATTGCCAGACCGAAATGCCGGATGCCCGCGCCACCACCAGCTCATGGCTGCGCGTCAGGCGCCAGAACGCCATCATTGTGCCGAACAGGATGGCGAAGGGCAAAATCTGTTGCGCCATATAAGGCTGCTTCAGCGCCGCGAGTTCGAGCAGCACGCCCAGGGTCGCCTCGGGCCGGTTGCCCGAACGCCGGATCAACTCGACGTAATCGAGCAGAAAGATGATCGATACCATGGTCGCGAAAACGGCGGAGCACCAGATGAAAAACTGCCGGGCGATATAACGGAAAAGCGTCATCCAGGGCGACATGGCTGTTCCTACCGGGCAGACTTGGCGGCGGTTCGCCAGCCCACGCTTTCGCCCCCGCGCCACAGCATCCACCACACGACGACCAATGGCGACAGCACGTTGATATAGAGCAGCGGAATGACCAGGTCGGAACGCCCGGCGAGATTCTTGAACCCGACATCGACGATCTCGAATGACAGCGCCAGGATGATGGCCAGAAGAATGCGCCGGGCCTGTCCGCGCCGGTTGAAATCGCCCGGCAGCAGGCAGAGCACCGGCAACGCCGCCATCGTCAGCGCCGCCAGCGGGCCCGCCAGCCGCATGTTCAGTTCGACGATCAGCGAGGGATCGCGCACGCCGTTTTTATGCCGCAACAACTCGTTGACATAGAGTTCGTCCGGCTGCCGGTCACGTATGCCCGTGTCGTTGTTGATGCTGGAAAGGTCCAGCGTGTATTTGTCGAAGGTGAGGGACGACAGTTTGCCGGTATCGCGCTCGTATTGCTGGCGGGTGCCGTTGTCGAGCACGATGCGCGGGCCATCGGGTGTATCGACGACGGCGCCGCGCTCGGCGAAGATGGTGACGGGCTTGTCCTGGTCGTTCGAATCCTGGATCAGCAAACTGGTCAGGTCGCCGTTGGAGTCGCGACCCTTGACGTAAATCATCAGATTGTCCGACAGCGTGTTGAACACGCCTTCCTGGATCAGCACCGAGGCGAATTTGTTGCGGATCTCGAATTGCAAGTCCTTGAAGGCGCGATTGGCGGTCGGCAGGAAATAGAGCGAGAGCGCATAGAGCGTCACGGTTCCCGCCAATCCCACCAGCAAGGCCGGCTTGGCCAGCGCCCATTGACTCATTCCCGAGGCACGCATCACCACCAGCTCGCTCTCGGCGATCAGCTTGCAATAGACGAACAGGACCGAGGTGAAGACCGCGATCGGCAGTACCACGTCGACGAAGCGGGGCAGGATCAGGAGGGCCAGATAGAGGAAGAGACTGATCGACAGACCGCGATTGACGATCAGGTCGATGAGCCGCAAGGACTGCAGCAGCCAGACCGCGGCGCTGAACACCACGGCGACGGAAAGCGCGACCATCAGCGACTGACGGAGAACATAACGTGTAAGCCGGTCCATGGCCGTGGATTATAGGAGGCGGGCGATGGCCGAGCCTAGGGTTAATAAGCCCGGAATGGAGCCGATTTAAGGCTCGCCAAGCGGCTTGCGAGGCCGTACCCCGACGTGGAAATCTCCGCCGTTTCGGGAAGGGAACTTGGATGCCGATCCGGGGCGGGATCAATCTGGCGGATTTGCCGTTTCGGGCCTTCTTCCCGCTGTTTTTGGCGCTGTTGGCGCTGGTTTGCGTACCGCTGACGCTGACCGCGTTGCCGCCGCTGGTCGATTATCCGAATCATCTGGCGCGGATGTACCTGCTGGCCAATCTCGATCACGCGCCGGTGTTGCAGCAATTCTACCGGCTTGCCTGGCGACCGGTGCCCGATTTGGCTATGGATGCGCTTGTGCCCCCGTTGCTGCAAGTCATGCCGCTCGAATGGGCGGGGAAGCTCTTCCTGGCGGCGATTTACGCGTTGCTGGTCTCGGGCGTGGCAGTCCTTCACCGCGTGTTGTTCGGCCGCTGGTCGGCATGGCCGTGTCTTTCCTTCCTGCTGATCTACAACCGGTTGCTGCTCTGGGGTTATCTCAATTTCCTGTTCGGCCTTGGCTTGGCTTTTTGGGCTTTTGCCGCCTGGATCGCGTGGCGCGAGCGCGGCCTGGCTTGGCGGCTCGGTAGCGGTTTGGTCATGGCGTTGGCCATTTATTTCGCGCATCTCATGGCCTTCGGCGTCTATGGCGTACTGGTGTTGAGCTACGAAGCGGCGCTGCTGCGGCGCGAGAAAGCGTCTCCGCCCGCGATCCTGCACGCGCTTCTTATTGCCGGCTTGTCGATGCTGCCGCCGCTCGCGCTGTTCGCGATAATCTTCATCCCGCTGCACGGCTCGACCCAGATGGCCTCGCTCGGACTCCAATTCACGCGGCCGGTGCGCAAGCTCGATCTGCTGTTCAGCGTGTTCGACGCTTATAGCCGCCCGGCCGACATCGCCTGCTTCGCCGTCGCCGTGGTCGGCCTGGGCCTGGCTTATTGGCGGCGCTGGGCGCGGCTCGCTCCCGGCATCGCGGCGGTGCTCGCGGTGCTCGCGGTGCTCTATCTGCTCATGCCGAGCACCTTGTTCGGTGCCAATGGCGCCGACCGCCGCCTACCGCTGGTGATGGCCTTGTTGCTGATCGGCGGCAGCACCTGGCAGGCGCCGGCGCAATCCTTGCAGCGCGTGTTTTTCGCCGTCGCGGCGGCGATGCTGGTGCTGCGGCTCGGCATGGCCGCCACCAGCTGGCAGGCCAGCGGCCGCCTCTATGCCGACATCCTGCCCGGTCTCGACGCGCTGCCGGAAGGGTCCTGCCTGGCCGTGGCCTATCCCGGCGAGGAGATCAATGTCGAGGCGACGCCGCTGCTCCATTTTCCGGTGCTGGCGATCGCACGGCGCGAGGCCTTCGTGCCGACGCTCTTCACCTATGCTTCGCAGCAGCCTGTGGCGTTCACGGCGGATTATCGCCCGATGGCGAGCGATCTTTCGCCCGATATGCTGTGGTCGCATTTCGTCCTCGGCGTTGCGCCGGTCGAGGGCCTTTATGCGCAGGCGCTTGCCAAATGCGATTACATCGCCTTTTCCGGCCGGCGGCCTTTCGATCTGTCCGTGACGGCCGGACTAGAGCCCGCTTTTCAATCGCCGCGTTTCCAAATCTACCGGCTGGTTCACGCGGGCGCGAAGCCGTGATCGCGCTGCTCATCCCCTCCGCCTTCGACCTCGCCGGCTGGGCCGGCGTGGCTTTCGCTGCGCTCGTCTTCATCGGCCTGGGGCGGCTGGTCTCGAACGGCCGCGCCGTGCCCGAGGTCGCTCTGGTCGCGGGCTGGGGCGCGGCGGCGCTGGTGCTGACGCTCTGGGGAGTGGCGACGCCGCTGTCGATGCGATTTCCGGCCTGGGTCCTGGCGGCGTTGGGCGTGGCCGGGCTGGCCGCGCCGAGATCGCGGCTGGCCTGGGACGAATGGCGCGGCATCGGGCGTCTGCTCCTGTTGGCGTTGCCGTTGCTGGCCGTGATGGCGAGCGCGCGGCCGAGTCAGCCCGACACCTTCCTCAACCTTCTGCCTAACGCCGCCTATCTCGCCGATCACGGCTTCTTCCCCGCCGACGGCCGCGCCTTGAGCCATTCCGAACTGCCGGGCGCGCCGTACAATCTGCAATTGGCGGCGCTGGTTGCAGCGCTGGTGACGCCCGGCTTTCCCGCCAACGCCATGATCGGCTTCAACTTGGCGCTGCAGCTGGCCGCGGGGCTGCTGCTGGCGCGGCTCGTTGCGCGCAGCGAGGACGATCCCGGCGCGGTTCCGTCCTGGGGCGCTACGGCGCTGGGCATGCTGCTGGCGACCGCGTTCAATCCCGGCTTCGTGCCGCGTTACGATCTCTCGAACTACAGCGAACCCTCGGTCACGGTGGCGCTCGCCTTCGCCGGTTTTCTCGCCGTGCGCCGCGCCGGTCCGGCGGCAACCGGCCTCTTGGCGCTGACGCTCGCCGCGCTGGTCGGCATCAAGCAGGACAGTTTCGCGCTGGCCTTGGGCGTGGTGGCAATTGCGGCGCTGCTGCCGCCCGGCAAGGGAGCAACGCGGCGGGGCTTGGCGCTGGCGGTGCTGCCGGGGGCTTTGCTTTATCTCGCGTGGCGTTGGTATGTGTTGAGCCATTTCGGCGAGAACGGCGAATTGAAGCTGGCGCCTTTGGCCGATTGGCAATTCGACGCCTTGCCGCTCATCCTCTGGCACATGCTGGGGACGATGGCGCAGAAGATTTTCTTCTTCGCCACGCTCTTCGCCGCGATCCTGTATTTCCTGATCCGGCTCAGGCGCGGACCGGCCGCCTGGGACGCTTCGCCCAAAATGCGCGCGGCGGCGATCTTGACTGGCACGGCGCTGGTCTATAACGCCGCGTTGCTCGCGGCCTATATCGCGCATTTCCCCGGCGAGATGGCAACCGATGCACATTCCTATTTCCGCTACAACACGCATCTGTCGCTGCTGTTGATGGTCGCCATAACATGGCTCGCGCGCGATTGGGCCGGCGCGCTTGTGGCGGCGTTGTCCGCGCGCTGGCGGCGGCTTCTGCCGGCGGCGATGATCGTCGTCCTGCTCGCTTGTCCGCTGGCGTTTCTGAGCTTCCTGCGCTTCGATCTCGAAGTTCCGCAGCAGCGCGCCTGGCTGCTGGCCAAGGAAACGGCATCGCGCGTCGCCGATGGCGACCGGCTGCTGCTGATCCTGCCGGGCGACAATGCCAGCCTCTCCGCCATGATCGAAGGCGTGTTGCGGTTGACGTCGCCGCGCCGCAATGATCTGCAGATCGGCGTCACCGGCGACTTCGCGCCCGGCGCGCTTGGCCTGATTGCCGGGCAGGAGAATCTTTGGGCGTTGTTGTCCTGCGCGCCCGCGGGCGTGGACGGGGTGCCGGAAGGGCAGGCGGCGCTGTTCCGGCGTGACGACACCGGCTGGCATGTGGCGGCGCTGATCGCTTATCCGCCGGCGGTCCCGGGCCGTTGGTCCCGGGTGGTATCCGTTGCGCCGCTCTGCCTTGGCAGTTGACTCCGCAAGCCTATCGCCGCATATCCACCGGGTTCGCGTTCATCGGGTTCAAGGATCAGCTTCATGAAAATCAGCTTCGCCGCGCCGCGCCTGCCCAAGGGCGGAACCGTCGTCGTCTTCGCCGCCGAAGGCCGCAAGCTTTCGCCCACCGGCAAGGATCTCGACAAGACCAGCGGCGGCGCGCTGACCCGCGCCATGGAATCCTCGCGCTTCACCGGCCGCGCGCTCGAGACGCTGGCGGTGCTGTCGCCGGCCAAGCTCGGCGTGGCGCGCGTGCTGCTCGTCGGTGCCGGCAAGTCGGACGACGAGCCCGGCGCCTGGCAGAATCGCGGCGGCGTCATCCTCGCCCAGCTCAACGCCGCCGGCGAGAAAAGCGCGGTCGTCGCGGTCGACCGGCCGGGCAACGCGGAATCTAAAATCGCCGCCGATCTCGCCTTCGGCGCCAAGCTGCGCGCCTATCGCTTCGACAAGTACCGCACCAAGGAGAAGCCGGAACAAAAACCCACGCTCGCCGATCTCGTCTTCCTGGTGAATGACGCGGCGGGCGCCAAGCGCGATTTCGCGCCCCTGGAAAAAGTTGCCGAAGGCGTGTTTTTCACTCGCGACATCGTCTCCGAGCCGGCGAACGTGATCTATCCCGAAAGCCTGGCGAAGCGCGCTTTGGCGCTCAGGAAACTCGGCGTCGAGGTCGAAGTGCTCGACGAGAAGAAAATGGCCGCGCTCGGCATGGGCTCGCTTCTGGGCGTGGGGCAGGGCAGCAGCAAGCCGCCGCGCCTGCTCGTCATGCAATGGAAGGGCAACCCCAAGGCCAAGAACAAGGCGCCGATCGCCTTCGTCGGTAAGGGCGTCACCTTCGACACCGGCGGCATATCGATCAAGCCGGCCGACGGCATGTGGGACATGAAATGGGACATGGCCGGCGCCGGCGTGGTGATCGGGCTGATGGCGGCGCTGGCCGGCCGCAAGGCCAAGGTCAACGTTGTCGGCATCGGCGGCTTGGTCGAGAACATGCCCGACGGCAACGCGCAACGCCCGGGCGACATCGTCAAATCGATGTCGGGCCAGACCATCGAGGTGCTCAACACCGACGCCGAGGGCCGGCTGGTCCTGGCCGACGCTCTCTGGTACTGCCAGGAGCGCTTCAAGCCGCAATTGATGATCGATCTGGCCACGCTTACCGGCGCCATCATCATCGCGCTCGGCACCGAGAATGCCGGGCTGTTCAGCAACAACGACAAGCTCGCCGCACAGCTCGTCGCGGCGGGCCTGGCCACGGGCGAGAAGCTGTGGCGCATGCCGCTCGGCGAGGCCTATGACAAGATGATGGACAGTGACGCCGCCGACGTGAAGAACATCAGCGGCAACCGCGAGGCCGGCAGCATCACCGCCGCGACATTCATCGAGCGTTTCGTCAACAAGCTGCCCTGGGCGCATCTCGACATCGCCGGCACCACCTGGTCGAAGAAGGACACGCCCATCGTGCCCAAGGGCGCGACCGCTTTCGGCTTGCGCCTGCTCGAACGCTTCGTCGCCGACAATTACGAAGACTAGAGAAGCGTTCCGCCATGACGGAGATCGGATTCTATCATCTCCGCGCCTCGACGCTCGATCGCGCGTTGCCGCAGCTGTTGGAAAAGGCCTATGCTGGCGGCCATCGCATTGTGGTTCTGGCCGGGTCGAGCGAGCGCGTCGACCATCTCAACAATCTGCTCTGGACCTATAACGACGAGGCGTTCCTGCCGCACGGATCGGCCAAGGACGGCAACCCGGCGCAACAGCCGATCTGGCTGACCGTCGAGGACGAGAATCCGAACGCCTCGACCATGCTGGTGCTGGTCGATGGGGCGGTGTCGGGCAAGCTCGCCGATTACAAGCGGGTCTGCGACATGTTCGACGGCAACGACGAAGCCGCGGTGGAAGCGGCGCGGACGCGCTGGCTGCAGGCGAAGGAGGCGGGCCACGCCTTGACCTATTGGCAGCAGACCGAAAAAGGCTGGGAGAAGCGCGCATCCGGCGACGCCGGTTGAAGCAAGCCGCTTTGCCCGCTATAACCGCCGCGCCTCGTCATTTCACGGAAACGGATTTCGCATGGCCAAGGAACGTACTTTCTCGATCATCAAGCCGGACGCCACGCGCCGGGAGCTGACCGACAAGATCAACGCGCGCTTCGCTGCGCGCGGCTTGCGCATCGTCGCGCAGAAGAAGCTGCGGCTCACGCGCAGCCAGGCGGAGGAATTCTACGCCGTGCACAAGGAACGGCCGTTCTTCAAAAGCCTGGTCGCCTTCATGATCTCGGGACCGGTGGTGGTGCAGGTGCTGGAGGGCGACAACGCGGTGGTCCTGAACCGCGAGATCATGGGCGCAACCGACCCGGCCAAAGCGGCGGCGGGCACCATCCGCAAGGATTTCGCGGAATCGATCGAGGCCAATTCGGTGCACGGCTCGGATTCGCCCGAAGCCGCCAAAACCGAGATCGCGTTCTTTTTCCCGGGTCTCTAGACCAGGAAATAGGCCATCAGCAGCAGCGTCACGACGATAAGGCCGACCGCCCAACGCAACAGCCGGGCGAAGCCCAGCCAAGTCTCGTAATGGGGTTGCGCCTCTTGATCCACGACCATGATGAAATCCCCCGGCACGCATTCCGACCGGAACAGCTATAGCGCCGCCGCCAAACTCACGCAATAGAAGGGCAGCCACCACAGCTGGTAATTGTGGTGCGCCGCCGGGCCGGCGAGAATGACGCCGAGCGCAAGCGCGGCGCCCAAGCCGCACCGCGCCGCAAGGCCGGGCGCGCGCCATGCGATATAAGCCGTCACCCCGAGGAAGAGCGCGATGAAGGCCGCGCGCGCGGCAAGCGCGGCGGAGGGGACGGCGGAAAGCCAGCTGGTGCTGTCGGGCGCGCGGATGGCATTGAACAACACGATGTTGTCGTAGAGCGCGGCGGGCGAGAGCAGCGCATAGGGCAAGATCGGCAGCAGCCCCAGCGCCACGCCGAGACCATAGCGCCGCCGTTCCGGCCAGGAAGCGGGCAGGAGGCAGGGCAGGAACAGTGCCCCCGGGAAGAGCTTGGCCGAGATCGAAAGCCCGACGCAAAACCCGGCCCAGCCCGGGCGGCGCTGCAAAACCGAAAATCCCAGCAGCAGCGGCACCACCGCGGCGAGGTCGGTCGAGCCCTTCACCAGCACCTGCTGCGCCGCCAGCGGGATTGAAAGATAGAGCAACGCGGCAATCAGCCCGGCGCGCGGCGAGGCGGCGTCGCGGCCCAGGCGTAACATCAGCCCCAGTGTCGCGAGAAGCAGCAGCAGATTGGTCGCCAGCACGCCGCGCGCGCCCAAGGCCGAACCCAGCGGCAGATAAACCGCCGGCATCAGCGGCAGATATTTATAGCCCTGGAATTCGGGCGATGCCCCCAACCCTGCCGCTTCGGTGTCGATCGGCAGGTTGTAGGGGTTCTGGCCCTGAATCATCGCCCGTCCGGCCTCGAGCGTGGTCGTCGCCATGTCGATGAGATGCGGATGAGCGATGCGCAGGCCGAAATAGATCAGTTGCGCCAGCAACAGAAACCCGGCGCAGGCCACCAGCGCGCGCGAGGGATTGGCCCGCGCCGGCGGTGGCGCGGCGCGATGGACCAGCCACAGCGCGCCGATGAGCAGCGCCAGCAGCACCGCCGCCTTCGATGCGCCCGCGCCCCAATTGAGATTCTGCACCAGGAATATGGCGCCCCAGAACAGCGCCGCGGCGGTCATTTGCGCGCGTATCGTCATCGGTGTCAGGCAACCGGGTTGAGCCGGATCGGTCCGGGCTTGCCGTCGATCTCGACCTGATTGCCGCTCAACCGCGCGCGACCCTCGGCCACCAGCCGTAGCGCCAGGGGATAGGCCTTGTGCTCGGCGGTCAGCACGCGGGCGGCGAGCTTGTGCTCGTCGTCGCCCGGTAGCACCGGCACCGCGGCCTGAACGATGACCGGTCCGGCATCGACCTCGGCGCGGACGAAATGCACCGAACAGCCGGCGAAGCGCTTATGGGCTTCGAGTGCGCGGCGATGGGTGTCGAGGCCGGGGAAATCGGGCAGCAGCGAGGGATGGATATTGACGAGCTGGCCGTTCCAGGCATCGACGAAGCCGCCGGTCAGCACCCGCATGAAACCGGCGAGGCAGATCAGCTCGATCCCGGCCGCGCGCAGGATTTTATCGAGCGCCGCCTCGAATTCCTCGCGCGTCTTGAAATCGCGATGCGGCACGATCCGGACCGGGATTCCGGCCTTGATCGCGTGTTCGATTCCGGATGCCTCGATCACGTTCGAGATCACCAGCGCGATCTCGGCCGGGAAATCGGACGCGGCGCAGGCCTCGATCAGCGCCTGCAAATTCGAGCCGCGGCCGGAAATCAGCACGGCGGTCTTCAGCCGGGCCACGCGCGCTCCGCGTTGAGGATCGTGGTTCCGGCCGCGTTCTTCGCCCGCTTGACGATGCGGCCGATGCGGTGCACGCGTTCGCCCGATTTCTTGAGCGCGGCCTCGACCGTCTTGACCGATGCCGGCGCCACCACCGCGACCATGCCGATGCCGCAATTGAAGGTGCGCGCCAGCTCATGCCGGGGAATGCCCGCGGTCTTTTGCAGCCAGGCGAACACCGGCGGCAGCGGCCAGCGCGTCGCGTCCAATTCGGCGGCGAGGCTCTTGGGCAGCACGCGCGGAATGTTCTCGATCAGCCCGCCGCCGGTGATATGGGCGAAGGCCTTGACCCCGCCCGCCTTGAGCGCGGCGAGGCAGGGTTTGACGTAAAGCCGGGTCGGGGTGAGCAGCGCTTCACCGAGATTCAGCTTCGGCGCGAAAGGTGCTGCGGCGGAGAAATCCAGACCGGATTCCTCGACCGCGCGGCGCACCAGCGAGAAGCCGTTGGAATGAAGCCCGCTCGAAGCCAGGCCGAGCACGATATCGCCCGCTGCGATGCCGCCGCCGTCGAGCACCTTGCCGCGCTCGACCGCGCCCACGGCGAAACCGGCCAGATCATAATCGCCGCCGCCGTACATGCCGGGCATTTCCGCGGTCTCGCCGCCGATGAGCGCGCAGCCCACTTCGCGGCAGGCCTCGGCGATGCCCTTGATGATGATGCGCGCCTTGCCGATCTCCAGTTTCCCGGTGGCGAAGTAATCGAGAA
>DATNMV010000210.1:0-6164 GCA_035602175.1 Allostellaceae bacterium | reverse complement strand
CGGCGACACACGCGCTGGAAATCGACCGGGATCTGCTGGCGCAGCAGCCCGATAGCACCGACCTGCAACATGACGTCGCGCTGGCGCACAACAAAGTCGGCGACGTGCAGCTGGCCCAGGGCCATCAGTCCGACGCGCTGCAATCCTACCAGGGGGGCCTCGCCGTCGCCGAAACCCTGGCGAAGTCCGATCCCGGCAACGCCGGCTGGCAACACGACCTCGCGGCGGCGTACAACAAAACCGGCGACGTGGAAGCGGCCCAAGGCCATCTGCCCGACGCGCTGCAATCCTATCAGGCGGACCTCGCCGTCGCCGAGAGCCTGGCGAAGTCCGATCACGACAACGCCGTCTGGCAGCGCGATCTCTCGGTCGCGTACAACAAAGTCGGCGACGTGCAGCTGGCCCAGGGCCAACCGCCCGACGCGTTGGCATCCTATCGGGCCAGCCTGGCCATCCGGGAGCGTCTGGCGAAGTCCGATCCCGGCAATGTCGGCTGGCAGCGCGATCTCTCGGTGTCGAACGAGAAGGTCGGCGACGTGGAAGCGGCCCAAGGCCATCTGCCCGACGCACAGCAATCCTACCGCACGGGCTTCGCTATCGCCGACCATCTGGCGAAGTCCGATCCCGCCAACACCGGCTGGCAGAGTGATCTCACGGTCTGGTACGTGAAACTCGGCAATGTGCAGATGGCGCTGGGCCATCTGCCGGACGCGTTGCAGTCTTATCAGGCGGCGCTGGCCATCGCCGACCGTCTGGCGAAGTCCGACCCTGGCAATGCCGGCTGGCGGCACTATCTCTCGGTGTCATACGACAAGGTCGGCGACGTGCATCTGAAAATGAACGATTACGATCGCGCCCTTCAGGATTACGGCCACGCCATCAAACTCGATCCCGATGACAGCGATACGCTCGTCACCCGCGGCTGCATCTATCTGAAGCTGAAGAAGCTCGACCTGGCGCTGGCCGACTACGACGTCGCGCTGAAGGTCAAACCCAAGGCCGCTTCATCGCTCTATCTCCGCAGCGTCGTCAAGCAGTTGAAGGGCGACAAGGAGGGAGCCGCTGCCGATGCCGACGCGGCGAAACAGATCGAACCGGACATCGCCCAGAAGTTCCAGGAATCCGGCAAGTGCCCGCCCTGAACGCGGCGTCCAGGAACACGACAAAGCGGCCGTGATACGGGGGCGGATAACGCCCTCCGTATCGCTCGCTCACTAGGGCGCGAGTTCGTCGAGCCAGATGAATTCGAGCGGCGCCGTCGACATCGCGTTGACACGCTTAAACACCTCTTGCATGGTTACCGTGCGAAACCGAGGCGATCCTCGGTCTCAATTCAATCGAAAAGGGGGCAGTGCCATGGCAACGGTCGTCGCGACCCACGCGGTGGGCAACATGAATACCTGGCTCGGCGGCGGAAATACGCGCAAGGCGCTGTTTGCGTGTTTCTGTTCGAACTATCACATTTTCAAACACGCCGGCGCCGATCGCGTTTCGATCGTTTTCGAGAATGCGGACCTCGACAAGATGAAAGCCTTGCTCGGTTCAGCGGAGGCCAAGGCGGCAAAGGCCAAGGACACGGTCATCGACCCGATCGATATCTACATCGAAATTGCCGGCGGCAAGTGAAGGCCGGCACGGCGGGCACGAAATCGAGACGCCCTGCGGCGATTAACGTGCCCTTGCCAGTTTCCGCGTCGCGTCGCGCCGCGCCGAGGGGCTGCGGCCGCCGAGCTTCACCGCCACATGCCCGTTCTTCTGCGCGAAGCCCAGATAACGGTAGGACACGCCGTTGTCGCGCGAGAATTCCTGGAACGCCTTCCATTCGTGGCGCCGCCAGCCGGGATAGTTGAAATACTCGTCGAACACGATCACCGCCCCCGGCCCCAAGAGCGGTCCCAAATGGCGCAGCACCGTCGCGGTCGAGGAATAGATGTCGCAATCGACGTGCAGGAACGCGACGCGCGCGCGCGGCTGGGTCTTGAGGAACAGCGGGAGAGTGTGCTCGAACCAGCCCTTGTGCAGCGTGACATTGGCCGGAACATCGGGCAGCGATCCGTCGCGCGAGAATTTACCCTTGCGCTCGAAAGTGCCGGACCAATGTTCGGGCAAGCCCTCGAAGCTGTCGAAGCCGTGGAACGGCCGGTCGCTTTGCCCGGCCAGGTGGCGCAGGCTCGCGCCGTCGGCGACGCCGAATTCCAGCGCCAGGCCTTCCTTCGGCGCCTCGCTCAGCGCGAAGCTCAGCAGATCCCAGCGGTCGGGAAAGATCAGCGCCTCGCCCATGTGGCGCTCGATGTAGTCGAGGCTCTGCGCCTTGGCGCGGTATTGCAGATCGGTGATGAGATAGCGGCCGTGATACTTGATGAAGAAACGGCGGTAGAGCCGCTCGCTCATCGGCATCTTGCGCCGGTCGCCTTTCTTGCCGCCGAACAAACTCATGCCCGCTCTCCGTCCTTGCCGGTGGCGAGCTTCAAATCGATCAGCAGCGGATAAAGCGCCGAGAACAAGGCCAACGCCACGCCCCAGGCGCCTTCGCGATAGCCCTGGCGCGCGACATAGGATTTCCAGCCGCGCGACAACGAGCGCCGCATGGCGCGGGAGAGCCGCGGTTGCTGGCCCGAATCCCGCGCGTCGCGCGCGGCCAGGTCGGTATAGCGGTTGAGGCGTTGGATCATGTCGCTGATATTGCGGTCGACCAGGTGTTCCATGGGCTGAACCAGCGTGCCGCCATTTCCCTTGAGCTCGATCTTGGGATGGACGCGGCCCGCGCCCCAGCGCTTCGCGCCGTTGCGGAACAGCGAAGGCTTGGCGGCGACACCGTTATAAGCGCCCCAGCCGAAACGCACCAGCTTGCCGCCGACATGGTTGGCCATCGGCACCAGGAAATAGCCGCGCGCGATTTCGGGCCCGGCCCATTCCAGCGTGGCGCGGATTTCGGCGGCCAAGGCGGGCGTCACCCGCTCGTCAGCGTCGACCTCCAAGATCCAGTCGCTCTTGCAGGCAGATATGCCGGCGTTGCGGCGCGGGCCTTCGCGCTCCCACGCGCCATCGATCCGCTTCGCCTTGAAGCGTTGCGCGATCCGGGCGGAATCGTCGCTCGAGCGGTCGAGCACCACCACGATCTCGTCGGCGAAGCGCAAGGTTTCGAGGCAATCGGCCAGCTGCGCCTGTTCGTTGCGCGCCACCACCAGCGCCGAAAGCTTCGGCCTGGCCTTGCCCACCCTGGTAAGGCGTTTCCCCGTGCCCATCGCCGGAGAATGGGCCATGTCGCGCGTCCGAGGTCAATGCCCCGTCACGGCGGCCAGCAGCGCGCCGCAATCCGCGGGCAAGCGGTTCCCGCGCCAGGCGACGATCTGGTCGGGCCGGATCAACGCCAGATCGGCCTGATAGAGATCGCGCGCCTCCTCCCCGGCCACGCCGAGAACGGCCAGGGGAACGCCGCGCGTTTCGGCCGCGCGCGCTAGCGCCGCGCCGTCCGGCGCCTTGGGGCCAAGCCGCAACAGGGTGAACTCGAAGCCCAGTTGATCATAAAGCGAGCGCCCACCGCCAAGCCAGAGATGCGGCGCGCGTCCGCCGGGCACGGTGCTGGGCACATAGACATTGGGCTCGTCAGGCGGCGGCGGCGCGCCGTCCGGCGCGATGACCGGCGAACCGTCGTAACGCGCGCCGAAGGTCACGCCGGGAATGTCGAACTCGGCGCGGGCGTGGCCGAGAAAATATTCCCCCGCCGCCCGGCGCGCGGCCGCGCCGGCAGCGCTTTCCTCTTCGAGATTTTCGGGAACCTGGTAAAGCCCGACGGAATCGGCGAAGCGCCGCGCAAAGCCGGTGTTGCGCCGCGCCACCGGCATGCGTTCGGTCTCATAGCTGGCGAGAAGACCGGCGCCGCCCCAGCCCTTGAGCGTCGCCGCCAGCTTCCAGCCGAGATTGACCGCGTCTTCGACCGCCGTGTTGTAGCCGAGCCCGCCGGTGGGCGTGAACAGATGCACCGCGTCGCCGCCCAGCAGCACGCGGCCCTGACCGAATTTCTCGGCGACCAGGGTATAGCCCGCGGTCCAGCTGCGGCGATCGATGATGCTCATCGTGCATTCCTCGCCCAGCGCCTCGGCGAACATCGCGCGCGCCTTGGTCTCGCCGATCTCGGCCTTCTCCTCCTCGGGGCGCAACTGGGCGTGAAAGACGAAGCTGTCATTCCCGTCGAGGGGTATTACCAGGCCGCGACGCTCGCGGTTGACAGTGATGTATTGCCAGGCCTTGGGCCCGGCGATGTGCGCGTAAAGCGCGCGCGAACGGAAATAAATCGCGTGCTGCGGACCGCCCATGTATTCGCGCGCGGCGCCGCTTTCGCCGGAGAAGCGGACGCCCAACGCCTTGCGGATTTCGCTGCGCGGCCCGTCGCATCCGACCAGATAGGAACCGGTGAAGCGCCGCTTCGCGCCGCCGGCAACCGGCGCGGCTTCGACCTCGACCCGCGCGCCCAAATCCTGGAAGCCGGTTACGCGCCAGCCGAATTGCAATTTTACCGCAGGCAGCTTGTCCGCCGCTTCGCGCAACACGCGCTCGACATACATCTGCGAACAGCGATGCGGCAGTTCGGCCGCGCTCCACGAGCCGGTGAGCGTCTTCACCAGTTCGCCCGCCTCGCCCGAGGCCGGCAGCCGGTAGCGCGCCAGCTCGTGTTTGGAGAAGCGCGTCCAATAAGTCACGTCGGTCGGGTAGTCGGGCGGCAGGCCAAGCGCGCGGACGGTCGAGGCGAAACCCAGGCGGCGGTAATGCTCCATGGTGCGCGCCTGGGTCGCATTGGCCTGGGGAAAATCCGAGGTCGAGGTTTTTTCCGTCAGCAGCAACGCGCGCACGCCGCGCCGGCCCAACTCGTTGGCCAACATCAGGCCGCACGGGCCGCCGCCGGCGATGATCACGTCGGCGTCGAGGCTTCCCGTCAAGCCGGCCTCACGGCGCCGCCTGATGGCGCGCCACCGCAGGCACCGAAAGCTTCGGCTTGGCGTTGCCCACTCCGGTGAGGCGTTTCCCGCTGCCCATCGGCGATGAATGGGCCATGCCGCGTGCCCGAGGTCAATGCCCCGAAGCGGAATCGTCTCGCTTGCGGTCGCCGATTGACTCTAAAATCGTGCTGGATAAAGACAAAATTAAAACCGGGGGAGGATAGGATGAGGTCTTTCGGCACCGCGGCGCGCGCCGCCGTCTTCTCGCTCGGGGCGCTCGCGGCTGCCGCGGCGACACCGGCCGGCGCGCAGGTGGTGAAGATCGGCGTCGTCGACACCTTCTCCGGCCCGCAGGCGAGCTTTGGCGATTACACCGACAAGGGCTTCCGGCTCTACATCAAGCTGCACCAGAAGGATTTGCCGCCGGGCGTTTCGATCGAATTGATCAACCGCGACGACGGCGGCCCCAATCCCGACCGCGCCAAGCAGCTCGCCCAGGAATTGGTCACCCGCGACCAGGTGAACCTGCTCGCCGGCGCGGCCTTCACGCCGATTGGCATCGCCGTGGCCTCGGTCGCCGACGAAGCCAAGATTCCCTTCGTCGTCACCAACGCCGCCTCGGCGGTGGTCACCGCGAAGTCGCAATACGCCGTGCGCTTCTCGTTCACCGTCCAACAATCGAACGTGTCGCTCGGCAGCTGGGCGGCCAAACACTACAAAACAGCCTACACGCTGGTGAGCGACTACACGCCCGGCTGGGACACCGAACAGGCGTTCATCAAGGCGTTCCAGGCGGGCGGCGGCACGGTACTCGGCAGCGTGCGCGTGCCTATCCAGGAATCCGATTTCACGCCCTATCTGCAACGCGTGAAGGACGCGAAGCCGAACGTGCTGCTGGTGTTCGTGCCGGGCGGCCGGTCATCCACCGTGGTGATGAAAAGCTTCGCCGATCTTGGCCTCAACAAGACCACCAAGCTGGTCGGCCCGGGTGAATCGATCCTGCCAGACGACGAACTGCCCAACATGGGCGACGCGGTGCTCGGCGCGATAACCGTGTCGCATTATTCGGCGGCGGCGACGCGGCCGGCCAACCGGGCGTTCGTCGCGGCCTGGAAGAAGGAATACGGGCCGAACACCGTGCCGAACTTCGTCGGCGTGGCGGCGTGGGACGGGATGGACGCGATCTTCCAGGCGATCAAGGCGCAGAACGGAAAGCTCGATCCCGAC
>DATNMV010000209.1:0-10540 GCA_035602175.1 Allostellaceae bacterium | reverse complement strand
TGGTTGCGAGAACACGGCATCGACGGCAGCTATGAAAGCCTGGCGGTGCCGCCGGACCGGCTGGCTGCCGCGTTGCGCGCGCTTGCGTCCAAGGGCTTCGCCGGCTGCAACCTGACTATTCCCCACAAAGAGGCGGCGTTGCCGCTGATGGAACTGCTCGATCCCGCCGCGCGGCGCATCGGCGCCGTGAATACCGTGGCGGTCGGGCCGGACGGCGCGCTCTCCGGCTACAACACCGATGGTTACGGTTTCATCGAAAATTTGCGCGCCGAAATCCCGGGCTGGAAGGCGGATGCGGGCCCGGTTGCGGTGATGGGTGCGGGCGGGGCGGCGCGCGCCATACTCGACGCGCTCATACGGGCCGGGGCGCCCGAAATCCGGCTGGCCAACCGGCACCGGGCGCGCGCCGAGGAACTGGCCAAGGCCTTCGGCGCGAGCATCAAGGTTTCGGACTGGCAGGACCGGCAACGCGCTTTGGCCGGGGCGGCATTGCTGATCAATGCCACCAGCCTGGGCATGGAGCAGAACCCGCCGCTGGAGCTCGATCTGGCCGATCTTCCACAAGGCGCGGCGGTTTGCGACATCGTCTATGCGCCGCTGGAAACGACGCTTTTGAAACAGGCGAAGACGCGCGGCCTGCACGCGGCGGACGGGCTCGGCATGCTGCTGCACCAGGCGCGGCCCGCCTTCAAATTGTGGTTCGGCGTGCTGCCCGATGTCACGCCGGAACTGCGCCGTGCCGTGCTAGCGGCGAGACAGTCGCGATGAAAATTCCGCCATGAAAATTTTGGGCCTCACCGGCGGCATCGGCACCGGCAAAAGCACCGCGGCGGCGATGCTGCGGCGCATGGGCGTGGCCGTGTTCGACGCCGACGCCGCCGTGCATCGCCTGCTCGGTCCCGGCGGCGCGGCGGTGAAGGCGGTGGCGAAGGCTTTTCCCGGCGTCGCCGCCGGAAACGCAATCGACCGGGCGGCCCTGGGCAAAATCGTTTTCGCCGATCCCGGCGCACTCCGCCGGCTCGAAGCGATCCTCCATCCCCTGGTGCGGGCGGAGGAATCGGCTTTCCTCAAGACCCGGCGCGCGCGCCGCGCCAGGCTGGCGGTGCTCGACGTCCCGTTGCTTTACGAGACCCGGGGAGACCGCTGCTGCGACGCGGTGGCGGTGCTGTGGGCGCCCGCCTTCATCCAGCGCGCGCGGGTGCTGTCGCGTCCCGGCATGGACGAGGCGCGGCTCGCCGCCATCCTGGCCCGGCAGCTTCCCATCCCGCACAAGCGCCGCCGCGCCGATTTCGCCGTGCCCTCGGGTCTGGGACGCGCCGCGACCTGGCGCGGCCTGGCGCGCGCGCTCGAACGACTGCGCGCTTGCGGCGGCGAGTCCGGCGATGCAGACTGACGTCATGCGCGAGATCGTGCTCGACACCGAAACCACCGGCCTCGATCCCGGCGACGGCCACCGCATCGTCGAAATCGCCGGGATCGAACTCGTCAACCACCTGCCGACCGGCAAGTTCTTCCACCGCCACGTCAATCCCGAGCGCGCCATGACCGCCGAGGCCGAGGCGGTGCACGGCCTGGGCGACGAATTCCTCAAGAAACAGCCGTTGTTCGGCGACATCGCCGACGATTTCCTCGCCTTCGTCGAAGGCGCCACGCTGGTGATTCACAACGCCGAATTCGACCTCAAATTCGTCAACGCCGAGTTGAAACGGCTGGAACGGAAACCGCTCGACCTGCCGGTGGTGGACACGCTGTCCATGGCGCGCAAACGCTTTCCGGGGTCGCCGGCCAGCCTCGATGCGTTGTGCCGGCGCTACAACATCGATCTCTCGGGGCGCGAGAAGCACGGCGCCAAGCTCGACGGCGAACTCACCGCCCAGGTCTATCTCGAATTGATCGGCGGCCGGCAGCCCGGCCTCGAATTCGCCCGCGGCCTCGGCGCGGCCTCGGCGCGCGCCGCCTCCGAGCGGCCGGCGCGCGTGGCCCGGCCCCACGCACCCGCGCCCGAGGAGCTCGAGCGCCACGCCCGCCTCCTCGCCAAGCTCAAAGCGCCGCTCTGGTTGAACTAGGCCCCGGCCTCAGGCCGGCGGCTTTGCCGTCGCCGCTTGCCGGCGGCGCATCAATTCGCTGAAATCGATCATCGGCAGGAAAACCGGCGGATAGCCGCCGTCGCCCGTCATGCTGGCAACCAGCGCGCGGGCGAAGGGGAAGATCAGCCGCGGCGTCTCGACCAGCAAGGCTTCGGGCGTGTCGTTCGCCGAGACGTTGGCGAGCGACACCGTCGCGGCATAGGCGAGCTCGAGCATGAACAGGGTCTCGCCCTTGGGCGCGCGCGCCGTGGCGCGGATGGCGAGCACCACCTCGTAGAGGCCAGGGGTGACGGCGTTGGCGTTGACGTCGATGTTGATCTGCAGCTCGGGCGGTTCCTGCTGCAGCAGCGACGCCGGCGCGCCGGGGTTCTCGAAGGACAGATCCTTGATGTATTGCGCGGTGATGGTGATGCGCCGCGCGCTGGCCGCCGTGGTCTGACCCGCGCCGGTGGACGAGTTGTCGCCGCCATCCGTGATCGACATGTGCCGCCTCGCCCGCGCCGGTGATGGTTTCCGAAGGCGCCGAAGCTGCCACGGAAAAGCCCCGGCGCACAACGGTGAAGCGGCGATCCCGGCCGGCCTTGCCCTTTGATGGCCAAGGGCCTATCTACGCCAGAGCATGGATGACGGCTTCCAGCTTTACGGCATTCTCCTGTTTGCGGTGGTCGCGGGGGTTCTCCTGGTCCGCCTGTGGAGCGTGCTGGGCAAACGGACCGGCACCGAGCGGCGCATCGACCCCTTCACGCCGCCGCCCCGGCCGCCGGGCGGGCCGTCGCCCTTCGCGCCGGGCGCCGCGAAGGGACCGGTCATCGAAGGGCAGTCGGTCCGGGTCGATGCCGCGCCGGACGCATCCGGCAAGGTTCCGGGCGCGTCGGCGGCGAAGGCGGCCGATCCCGGCTTCAACGAACCGGATTTCCTCAAGGGCGCGCGCGCCGCTTTTTCGATCGTGGTCAACGCCTTCGCCGCCGGCGACACGTCGACGCTGCGCCCGCTTTTGAGCCCCGAGGTGTTCGAGCAATTCGCTTCCGCCATCCGCGCCCGCGCGCCGGGCAAGGAAAAGGAGCCGAGCCCGCTAACGGCGCTCAAAAGCGCCGCGGTTGCGCACAGCGCGGTCGAAGGCACGACCTCCCTGGTCACGGTCAAATTCGTCTCCGACCAGAAGACCGGCGCCGGCGCCGCGTCCGAGGAACACGTCGATTTCTGGACTTTTTCGCGCAGCCTGCAATCGCGCGATCCCAACTGGACGCTGATCGCGACCAAGGGCCCGGACGCGGCGTGAGGCGCGCGGCGTTGCTGCTGGCTCTGGGATTGCTCGCGTCCTGCGCCGCGCCGCCCGCTCTTCCGCCTTCGCCGCCCCGGCTCGACCTGACGCCGGTATCCTTCGCCGACCTGCCCGGCTGGGACGCGGATCGCGTCGCCGAGGCCTTGCCCGCCCTGCTCAAAAGCTGTGCCGATATCGCTCAGCGCGCCGATGACGCGGCGGCCGGGCCGGAAGGCGGCAAGGCCGGGGATTGGCGCGCCGCCTGCGCCGAAGCATCGAACTTGGGCGGCGCGGATGACGCAGCCGCGCGCCAATTCTTCGAGCGAAATTTCGCGGCTTATGCGGCGAGCGACCGCGGCAACGGCACGGCGCTGCTGACGGGATATTACGAGCCGTTGCTCAGGGGCGCGCGCCATCGCGGCGGGATCTACGCCACGCCGCTGTTGCGCCGGCCGCCCGATCTGGTCTCGGTCGATCTCGGCCTGTTCCGGCCGTCCTGGCGCGGCGAGCGCACCGCCGGGCGGGTCGAAAACGGCCGGCTCGTTCCCTATGCCAGCCGCGCCGAGATCGAAGCCGGGGCGCTCGACCGCTTCAACCTGGCGCTCGCCTGGGTCGACGATCCGGTGGCGGCGTTCTTTCTCCAGATCCAGGGCTCGGGACGGGTGGCGCTGGCCGAGGGCGGGACTCTCCGTTTGGGATATGACGGCGAGAACGGCGGGTCCTATGTCAGCATCGGGCGGCTGTTGGTCGACGACGGCGCCATGACCCTCGACCAGGTCTCGGCGCAATCGATCAAGGCCTGGCTGGCCTCGCATCCGGACGCGGCGAAAGATTTGATGGACCGCAATCCCTCTTATGTCTTCTTCCGCGAGCAAACCGGCGACGGGCCGATCGGCACCGAAGGCGTCGCGCTCACGCCCGGCCGCAGCCTGGCGGTCGACCGCGAATTCATCGCGTTCGGCGTTCCGGTTTATCTCGATGTCGCGCAGGACGGCCAGGACCCGACCCGGCGCCTGACCGTGGCGCAGGACACCGGCGCCGCCATCCGCGGCCCGCTGCGCGGCGATTTGTTCTGGGGCTTCGGCTCCGAGGCCGAAACCCGCGCCGGGCCGATGCGCGCCCAGGGGCGCATATATCTGCTGTTGCCGCGCGCCGCCCCGGAAAAGCCTTAAAGAAATGTCATAAAGAAACAAAGGGATAGAAGGAAAGGCCGGGAAGGTCCGAGGGATGCCGGCCCGCCCCGAGTCCTAGAATCAAGAGCCGCGCGGGGATAGGACATCCCCCTCTGATCGTTATAGAGAGGTTCGGATAGCTATTCGGCAGCACAAGGAAGATCGATCATGATCCGGCAAGCGACGACGAGAATGCCTTGGTTGAAAATGGGCTTGGCCCTGGGCGGGCTGGTCCTGGCGGCGATGATGTTGCCGACGGACGCCGCGAATGCCCGCGTCTTCGTTTCGGTGGGCGTGCCGATCTATGGTCCGGGTCCGTGGTATTACGGGCCGCCGCCGGTGGTCTACGCTCCGCCTCCGGCATATTACTATCCGCCGCCGGCTTATTATCCGCCGCAGCCGGTGGTGGTTGCGCCGCAGCCCGCGCCGCCGACGATCTCGCCCCAGGCGCAGACCTGGTACTACTGCGACAATCCGCAGGGCTATTACCCTTACGTGTCGAGTTGCAACAGCGGCTGGCGCCAGGTTCCGGCCCAGCAGCATTGATTCGAATCACCCAGGAGGTTTTGCCGTGAATTTGATCAAGACCACCGCCACCGGCTTGGCCGCGGTGCTGACATTGAGCGCCTGCGCCGCGCCGCCGATGGGTCCGACCGTCGCCGTCATGCCCGGACCCAACAAGCCCTTCGACGTGTTCCAGCAGGATCAGGCGCTCTGCAAGGACTACGCCAATCAGCAAGTCGCCGGCGGAGCCGAGCGCGCCAACAACCAGGCGGTGGGTGGCGCGGTGATCGGCACCCTGCTGGGCGCGGGTCTCGGCGCCGCAATCGGCGGCGGCAGGGGTGCGGCGATCGGCGCCGCCTCGGGTGCGGTGGTCGGCACTGGCTACGGCATGTCGAGCTCTGCCTACGCCAACATGCCGATCCAGCAGCGCTACGACGTGGCCTATTCGCAATGCATGTATTCGCGCGGCAATCAGGTGCCGGGCTATTACTACCAATCCCCGCCATCGGCTCCGCCGCCGCCGCCGCGGCGCGCGGCTCCGCCCCCGCCGCCTCCGGGCGCGCCGCCGCCCCCGCCGCCCGGCCAGTAACCGGAAGTTCTCCGAAGGCCCGCCGCAAGCGATTGCGGCGGGCTTTTGCTTGGGTTTCCGGCGGCGTTGCTTTCGCTTGATGGCGCGGCCATGCTTCGCGACCAAGAGGAAACGCCGCCAGGAAATTCATGCAAGCCGGCAACAGGAAACCCCGCGTCGCGCTGTTTGTCACCTGCCTGGTCGATTTGTTCCGGCCGAGCGTGGGATTTGCGGCGGTCAAGCTGTTGGAGCAGGCGGGCTGCGTCGTCGAGGTGCCGGAGGCGCAAACCTGCTGCGGCCAGCCGGCCTATAATTCGGGCGACCGGGCCTCGGCCAAAGCCGTCGCCCGCCGGACGATCGAGACCTTGCGCGGCTTCGACTATGTGGTGGCGCCCTCGGGCTCCTGCGCCGGCATGATCAAAATCCACTACCCCGCGCTGTTCGCTGACGAACCCGACATGCTGGAACGCGCAAAGGAATTGTCTGCGCGCAGCTTCGAGCTGGTCGCGTTCCTGACCGACGTGATGAAGATGGAAGGCGTGAGCGCGCGCTTCGACGGCGCGGTGACGTATCACGATTCCTGCTCGGGCCTGCGCGAGCTCGGCGTCAAGGCCCAGCCGCGCCAATTGCTGGCGAGTGTCGCCGGACTCAGATTGACCGAGATGCGCGACGCCGAGATCTGCTGCGGCTTCGGGGGCACCTTCGCCGTCAAATACGGCGACATTTCCGACAAGATCGCGGCCGAGAAATGCGCCAACGTCGATGCCTCCAAGGCCGACGCCCTGTTGGCCGGCGATCTCGGCTGCCTGATGAACATGGCGGGTAAGCTCAAGCGGCTCGGCCGCAAGACCAAGGTCTGGCACGTGGCCGAAATCCTGGCCGGCATGGCGGACGGACCGGCGATCGGTGAACCGATCGGCGAACCGGCCGGGGAAGCGGCGGGCGAATGATCCCGACCAGCCACGCCTTCAAGGAAAACGCCCGCCACGCCTTGGGCGACGCCAATCTGCAAAAGGCGATGACCAATCTGCGCGCGGGATTTGTCGAGCGCCGCGCGCTCATGGTTTCGCGCCTGCCCGAATGGGAAGAACTCCGCGACCAGGCGGTCGCCATCAAGAAACACACCCTGGCCAATCTCGATTTCTATCTCGAGACCTTCGAGAAGAACGTGATCGCCGCCGGCGGCAAGGTCCATTGGTGCCGTGACGCCGCCGCGGCCAACGCCGCCGTGCTGGCGATCTGCCGCGATCTCGGCGCCAAGACCGTGACCAAGGGCAAGTCGATGATCGGCGAGGAGATGGCGGTCAACGACTATCTCGAAGCCAACGGCATCGTTCCGGTTGAAACCGATCTCGGCGAATACATCATCCAGATCCGGCACGAGGGCCCGAGCCACATCATCGCGCCGGCGATCCACCTGGTGAAGGAACAGGTCGCGGAATCCTTCCGCGCGACGCACACGACGCTCGATCCCAAGCGGCCCCTGGACGACGCGCGGCAGATGTGCGACGAGGCGCGCGCCGTGCTGCGCCAGAAATTTCTGGCGGCCGATGTTGGCATCACCGGCGCCAATTTCCTCATCGCCGAAACCGGCTCCTCGATCATCGTCACCAACGAAGGCAATGGCGACCTGACCCAGACCCTGCCGCGCGCGCATATCGTGCTGGCGTCGCTGGAAAAGGTGGTGCCGACGCTCGAGGATGCCGCGACCATCCTGCGCCTGTTGGCGCGCTCGGCTACCGGCCAGGAATTCTCGGCTTACACCACGATCTCGACCGGCCCGCGGCGCGCCGCCGATCCCGACGGGCCGGGGCAATACCACGTGGTGCTGCTCGACAACGGGCGCAGCGCGCTCTTGGGCACCGAGTTCGAAGACATGCTGCGCTGCATCCGCTGCGCCGCCTGTCTCAATCACTGCCCGGTCTACGAGGCGGTGGGCGGCAAGAGCTATGGCTGGGTCTATCCCGGGCCGATGGGCGCGGTACTGACGCCCTCGCTGCTCGGCATCGAGGAAGCGGGCAATCTGCCCAACGCCTCGACCTTCTGCGGCCGCTGCGAAAGCGTGTGCCCGATGAAAATCCCGCTGCCCAAGATGATGCGCCATTGGCGCGAACGCGAATTCGCGCGGCATCTCTCGCCGGCGTTGGCGCGCTGGGGCATCGCGCTGTGGGCGTTCTTTGCCGCGCGGCCCCGGCTTTATCACGCGGCGGCCGATGTTGCCGCGCTGGTGCTGGGCTTCTTCGGCAAAACCCGCGGCCGCTTCCGGACATTGCCCCTGGCCGCGGGCTGGACCGATACGCGTGACATGCCCGCGCCCCAAGGCCGCAGCTTCCACAGCCTCTGGGCCACGCGGAACCGGTCATGAGCGATGCGCGCACCGATATGCTGGGCCGCATCCGCCGCGCGTTGAAGCGCGGGCCCTTGGACGAAAAAGCCGCCGCGCCGCTCGCCGCGCGGCTCAAGGAACACCGGCGCAATCTCATCCCCAAACGGGCAACCGCCCTCGACCATCGCGGCCAGGTCGCGCTGTTCATGGCCATGGCCGAGGGCGTGAGCGCCACGGTGGCGCGCGTTTCCTCGGCGGCTGAGGTGCCGGGCGCGGTGGCGGATTACCTGTCGCGACTCAATCTGCCGGCGCGGTTGATAATGGCCCCCGACCCGGCGCTCGACGCCATTCCCTGGGCGGAGCGGCCGTTGCTGGAAATCCGCCGCGGCCGCGCCGAGGACGGCGACTCTGCCGGCGTCACGGCGTGCTTCGCCGCCGTCGCCGAAACCGGCACGTTGATGCTGCATTCCGGTCCGGAAAGCCCGACGCGCAACAATTTCCTGCCCGACACGCATATTGTCGTCCTTCGTAGCCGGCAGGTGGTGGCGAGCTACGAGGATTGCTTCGACAATCTCCGCCGGAAATTCGCCAAGACGGAGGGCGGGATCACCATGCCGCGCACGGTCAATTTCATCACCGGCCCGTCGCGCACCGCCGATATCGAACAGAAGATCGAGCTCGGCGCGCATGGGCCGCGCCGCCTCCATATCGTGCTGATCGACGAAGGCGGGGATGGCCAAGCCTAGGGATGAGAGCCCGGACAGCGCGCTCTTCCGCGCGGCGATGCGCGGCGTCAAGCCACTCGACAGGGTCGTGCCGCCGCCGGCGCGGGAAACCCCGGCGCCGAAAAATCCTCTGACCCCGCGCCGCGTCAAGCTTTGGCCCGAACCCGGCCCGCCGCCGCTCGCCATCGGCCATGCGGCGGGGATCGACCGCGCCAGCTTCGAGCGGCTGAAACGCGGGCGGATGGCAATCGAGGCGCGGCTCGATCTGCACGGTCTGACCCAGGCGGAGGCGCATCGCGAACTCTCGGCCTTCATCGCCCGCGAATTTGCCCAAGGCAGCCGCCTGGCGCTGGTCATCACCGGCAAGGGCCGCGAAGGCCGGGGCGTGTTGCGGGAATTGGTGCCGCGCTGGCTCAACGAGCCGGGTTTGCGCGGCCGCGTGCTGGCGGTGACGCAAGCCCAGAAGCGCGACGGCGGCGACGGCTCGCTTTACGTGCTGTTGCGCAAGACGCGGCCATGACACCGTTCGGCATCAGGCTCCGGCAGCTGCGCGCCGCGCGCGCCATCAAGCTCAAGGACATGGCCGACGCGCTGGGCGTATCGGCGGCCTATCTCTCGGCGCTGGAGCACGGGCGGCGCGGCCGGCCGACGCATGCGATGGTGGTGGCGATCTGCGCCCAGCTCAACATCATCTGGGACGAGGCCGACGAGCTGATGCGGCTGGCGCGGCTGTCGCATCCGCGCATCACCGTCGATACCGCCGGGCTTTCGGCCGAGGCAACCGAGCTCGCCAATCTTCTGGCCGAACGCATCCGCAAATTGGCCCCGGAGCGGGTCGAGAAGCTGCTCGATCTGCTCAAGACCGCGCCGATGAATCCGCCGCGTCCGGTTTCGCGCCGCCCGTCCAAATCCCATAAAATCTCCGTAAAACGTCCAGCGGTTAAATAATGGGCGGGCAAAAAATATCATTTGCTTTCGCCCGGACCCGGCCCCACCTTATTCGGGCAATCTAACGGCTCGCGCGTCGCTTACGATCTCATCGATCTCGCAACCTCGACCTTCGGATTGACTGCCGCCGTGGGCTTTCCACGGCACTAACTCTTGGAGACACTCTCTTGGCTATCGGCACTGTCAAATGGTTCAACGCCCAGAAGGGCTTCGGCTTCATCCGTCCGGACGACGGCGGCAAGGATGTGTTCGTTCACATCTCCGCGGTCGAACGCGCGGGTCTGGGTTCGCTCAACGAAGGGCAAAAGCTCAAATACGAGGTCGCGATGGATCGCGGCAAGAGCGCGGCGGCGAATCTGCAACTCGCCGACTAATCGGGCGGTCTCAAAACCGCTTGCGAAGGGCGCCCCGGCAACGGGGCGCCCTTTTCGCTTGTCAGAGGATGAACTTCGACAGATCCGCGTTCTTGGCGAGCACGCCCACCCGCTCCTTGACGTAGTCGCGGTCGATCGTCACCGCCGCGCCGTTCTTCTGGTCCGAAGCGGTGAAGCTGATCTCCTCCAGCAGCCGCTCCATCACGGTGTGGAGGCGCCGCGCGCCGATGTTTTCGACATTGGCGTTGATGGTTTCGGCCAGCGCCGCGATCTCGTCGATCGCCTCGGGCGCGAAATCGAGCGTCACCCCCTCGGTCGCCAGCAACGCCTTGTATTGGCGTATCAAACTGGCCTCGGGCTCGGTCAAAATGCGGCGCAAATCCTCGCGCGTCAGCGGCTTCAGCTCGACCCGGATCGGCAGCCTGCCTTGCAGCTCGGGCAGCAAATCCGACGGCTTGGCGAGGTGGAAGGCGCCCGAGGCGATGAACAGGATGTGGTCGGTCTTGACCGGCCCGTGCTTGGTCGCGACCGTGGTGCCCTCGATCAGCGGCAGCAGGTCGCGCTGCACGCCCTCG
>DATNMV010000208.1:0-2717 GCA_035602175.1 Allostellaceae bacterium | reverse complement strand
TACGTGGTGCGCTTTCTCCAGGGCTTCCGGGGTTATCGCTAAGCGCGCACCCTCGGCACTTCGTCCCAATTCGTCGTCCAGGCCGGCGACCGTTGGTCGAATTTCACGCCCCATTCCCGCCGGATCCCCATTCCCGCC
This sequence comes from Allostellaceae bacterium, assembly GCA_035602175.1. GTDB lineage: Bacteria > Pseudomonadota > Alphaproteobacteria > ATCC43930 > CGMCC-115725 > REEB95. Next base: position 2,579 of record DATNMV010000208.1, on the reverse strand, counting down.
GGGCGCAAGGTGCCGCCGCCCATCTTGCCGTTGATCGTATCCAGGGCATTCATAAGGCGGGCGGATCGTTCCGCCCGGACAACGCCGAACAACGTTTGCGGCGCGAGGCCGGCCGGCACCAGCCCGTTCAGCATCACGCCGGCCTTGGAATAGCGGTAGCCGTCGCGCCAGATGCGCTTGGCCGCCCAGATGGCGTGATGGATCAGCGCAAAGGTGTCCGCCGTCGCCTCGGGCAGATGGAATCCCATGGTGTTGGCATAGCTCGGGTCGCCGTTGAACTTGTTGGTGCGCATGAACACGGCCAGGTGTTGCGCAGCCAGCCTTTGTTCGCGCAGCTTCTCCGCCGCGCGCGTGGCGTAAGCGGCCATCGCCTCGCGCATCTCCGAAAACGCGGTCACCGGATGGCTGAAGCTCCGGGTGCTGGCGATGCCCTTGCGCGGCGGGGGCACATGCTCCAGCGCGAGGCAGGCTATGCCGTTCAATTCCCGCAAGATGCGTTCGCCCGCCACCGTAATGACCTCGCGCGTCAGCCGCGGCGCCAGGACGCGCAGATCGTGGACGGTATGGACGCCCAAACCGGCGAGCTTCGCCGTGGCGGCGGGGCCGATGCCCCAAACCTCGCTCACGGCAATCCCGGGCAAAACGCGGTCGCGCAAATCGGCGCTGCCCAAATCGCACACGCCGTTGAATTCGGGCAGTTTCTTGGCGCAATGGTTGGCGAGCTTCGCCAGGGTCTTGGTCGGGCCGATGCCGACGCAAACCGGGATCCCGGTCCACCGCTTCACCGTCGCGCGGATGTCCCGGCCATAGGCGTTCAAATCGAGATGGTCCATGCCGGCGAAATTCAGGAAGCTCTCGTCGATGCTGTAGACGTCGATCTCCGGCGTGAATGTGGACAGCGTCTCGACCATGCGCCGGCTCATATCCGCGTAAAGCGCATAGTTGGATGAAAACGCGCGCACATTATGGCGGCGCATCAGCTCGCGCAGCTTGAAGGCGGGCGCGCCCATCGGAATGCCGACGGCCTTCGCCTCGTTGGAGCGCGAAACGATGATGCCGTCATTGTTCCCCATCACCACCACGGGAACGCCTTCGAGCTTCGGATTAAAAACGCGCTCGCAACTGACGTAGAAATTATTGCCGTCCACCAAGGCGACGCGCATGGGCCTAGGCCGGATGGTCGCGGATGGTGTGCGTGACGACGCCCCAGATCTCCAGGCCGCTGTCCTCGCCGATCTCGATCGGGCGATAGAGCGGGTCGTCGCTGTCGGGTTCGAGCCATATCTGGCGCGCGCGGCGGCGCAGCCGCTTCACCACGAATTCGCCGTTGAGCGTCGCCACCACGATCTGCCCGCTGCGCGGCGTGATCGAGCGGTCGACGATGGCCAGGTCGCCGCTGTGGATGCCGGCGCGGCGCATGCTGTCGCCGCTGACGCGGAGGATGAAGGTCGCCGCCGGCCGCGCGATCAGCCGCTGGTTGAGGTCGAGACTGCCCTCGACGTAATCGGCGGCCGGGCTGGGAAATCCAGCCGCGGGCCGGGGCGCCTCGAATAGGGCCACGGAGTGGCGGGAAAGCGGGCTGGCGGTCTCGAACATGGGACCGGATAGGCTAAATCCGGTAATAGAACAAAACAAGAACTATATTTAGGCTCGCGCCTTCGAGCGCCGTCGCGGCGCGGGTTTGCGAGCTGCGCTCTCTCCGGGGCTTCCACGACTATCGCTTTCGCTGAGCGCGATGCCGTTGTAACGCAGCACGGCGTAAAGCGCCCAGGCGGTGACGAGGCCGATATAGAACCCGCCCCAAACGTCGCTCAGATGATGCGCGTCGAGCCCGACCCGGCTGGCGCCCACCAGCAACGCGGCCACGATCCAGGCCGGGCGCCAGCGCGGATAGAGCACGCACAGCACGAAGGCCAGCGCCGCGGCGGTCACCGAATGGCCCGAGGGAAAGGACCAGTAATCCGGCCGCGGTCCGAAACCGGTGAATCCCGAAATATGGTCGGAGAAGAACAGCTTCGGTCGCGCGCGCCCCGCCACCGGCTTGATGAGATCGGCGATCAATCCCGAAACCATGACTGCGAGGAAAAGATAGCTCGCGCGCCAGGCGTGGAAGAGATGATCCTTGCGGATGTTCGCCCGGGCTGCCCGCGCCGCCACGAAATGAATGCAAGCCGCCAGCGCCGACACCACCAGATAAGGCGTCGAAACGCCGAACTCGGTGATGAAGCGGAACACCGCCCGCCACAAGGGCGCGGTGTCGCGGGTGAAGATCATCAAGGGCCGGTCGAGAAACGCCATGGCATAAGCGAAGACCAGCGCCGAAGCCGCGCTCAGCACGATAAAATATTTGAGATTCGGGGGCGGCTTGCACAACACCGCCGCAAACGCGCCAAGCCCGTCCCAGGCGATGATCAAACGGTAAAGCGCCCAGCTCACGGCGAAGACCAGGAGCCCCGACGCGACCACGTCGGACAGGAAATGCCCGCCCTGGGCTATGCGCACCAATCCCAGCAACGCGCCCAACGCCAAGGCGCCGGCCGCGGCGTTGCGCCGGGCTTTCCATCCGGGCAACAGCAACG
>DATNMV010000207.1:0-12596 GCA_035602175.1 Allostellaceae bacterium | reverse complement strand
GGCTCGTCCTCCTGGACGCTATGGACGGTCCGGCCGGAAACGTAGACCGTGGTGCGATCCGTGCCGCGCACCACGTCGATGCCGTTGGAGGACCCGCCCTTGTTCAGGCCCAGCACGCCCATAGCTTCGTTGTCCGAGGTGAGGGTCGGCGCATGCGGTTTCGCGTCGTTTTCGGCGGTGCCGACGCTGCGCAGCGTCATCGACATCTTGCCGAGCTCCTGCATCAGCGTCACCATTTCAGCCTGTTTCGGCGTGACTTCCAAAGTGGCGGTGCGCGCCATGACGCTGTCGTCCGACTGGTCGTTGATCCTCTGATCGACCGCCAGAACGCGAATGTCCTGCATCACGGTCTCGGTGTATTTGCGATCGGGCATGTCCTTGTTCGCGCTCGGCGTCGTCACGGTGAGCAGCACGTCGACCCGGTCGCCGGGGATGGCGAGGCCCGAAAGTCCCGCGTTCGAAACCATGGTGACGGTGATGGCGCGAAAGCCCGGCGTCACGATCGCGGCCAGGAAGCCGCGGTCGCCCTTCTTGACGATGCGTTCGTCGGTGATCGGCTCGCCGGCGGCGATGCCGGCGCGCGCGACCGAACCGACGATGGCGTCGGTGGTGATCGCGCCCTGGAGGAGATAGGTGGGCGACAAGTTGTCGTCGGGCCAGCTCTGCCACTTCAGATCTTCGTCCTTGATGAAGTGACCGGCGGGCAGCGGCTTGGCCGCGACCAGAACCATCGTCCCCACTTTGGGCGCTTCGACAACGGCCGGCGCAGCATCTTGGCGCGAATTTTCGACCCAGCCGCGCACGATCAGCGCCGTAATCAGCGACAGACCCATCGCTGCGGCAAGCAGCATCAATCGGCGTGGCGGAATGGTGGTGAACATCGCGCTCCAGACCCTCTCAAGTCATCTCAGGCAAGCCGTCCAATGCCTCGGTTCTGGGGCAAGAACGGACCCTCACCTGCATACAGATCGAACCGGTGGCGATTTTGGATGACTCTGGTTAATAGCCGATGAAAACCTGGATTAATTAGGATTTTCTAGTCGTTAACCAAACCCCTAGCGCGGGCCTCCGATGTAGGCGGGCTGAGCCGGCGCCTGGCTGGTTTGCGGCCCGGCCGGCGCTGCGGAATTGGTATTCTGGATCGGGGCCGGTGCGGTGCCCGGATCGCCGCTGAAATGGATGCCCATCAGCACCTGCGCAGCCGCCCGGGTGTCGTCGCCCGGCTGATTGGCCTGCTGGTCGGCGCGGTAGAGATCGAGCTCGCTCTTGAGCGCGGCCAGGTCGACGTCGTGACCGGCAATCTCGCGCGCATGCGGGTAATCGCCATGCACCGCGTAGATGAAGGCAAGATTCTGCCGGTAGCGCGGCTTGGCGGCGGGGTTCGCCGCCAGATCGGACAGCGTCTTGACCGCGCCGTCGTAATCGCCGGCCAGGAACTGGGCCAGGCCCAGATTGTTCTTGAGACCCATATGATCGGGCGCGATGCTCAAACCCGCCTGGTCGGTGCGGATCGCCAGATCGTATTTCCCCGTCACGCTATAGGCGACGCCGAGCGCGCTGTAGAGCGCGGGATCGTTCTTGCGGCTCTTGAGCGCGATGTTGAATTGGTCGATCGCCGCCTGGGGGGAGTGGTCCATCAGCATCAATTCGCCGAGCCGGAACGCCGCCTCGGGGTCGTCGGCGGACAGGGCCTGGGCCTGGCGGTAGCTCTCATAGGCGTCGGTGTAATCGCCGATCGCCACCTGCGCCCCGCCTAGATGCAGGAGCGGCGCGAGCATGCCGGGATTGTCGTTGTGCGCCTTGCGATAGAACGCGATGGCCGCGGCGTAATCGCCGCGTGCCGCCGCTTCCTCGCCGCGTTGCAGCGGCGGTTTGGCTTCCTCGGCGGCCTTGGTCTGGGCTTGAAGCTGGGCGTTGGCCGCCGCCGACGGTCCGGTGTCCTTGGAGAAATGGGCGCAACCCGACAGCGCCAGGATGCAGGCGGCCAACAGCGGCAATAGCGGCAATGCCCCCCGCGCGCCGGCGCCGTAACCCCGCCCGGCGTTCGGGCCGCGGAATTGCAAAAACACCGTGAGATCCCCTCGTCTCGATAGAAAGACTCGCAGCCTTCAATGTGGCGCATCGTGGTTAAGCAAAGCTGAACGCCGGCGGATGACGCCCGCTTTCCGGAACCAGCGCGCAGGTCAAACCGCGCGCGGATCGCCCCGGAATCCCCTCGGCACTCCGCTTCTTGCGGTTGATCCCGTTCGTGCCATTCTGGCCCGGATCAGGGGGTCTGCATGCGCGGCGGCGTGGTGTTTGTGTGCCTTTTGGCGCTTTGGGTTCCGTTCGCGGGCTGCGCCGCCCGCGAAAACCAGGATGCGCTTGCCTGCCCGCGCGGCGCGCCGCCCGATTATGCCCTCACCTTCCAATCGAGCCCGCCTTCGCGCGACGATACAGAATCGGTCGCCGATCTCTCCCGTGAAGGCGAGTTGGGCTTCGGCCACTTAGCCCTCGGCCTGACCGAGGTGCAATTGTCGCTGTCGATGTCTTACAATTATCGCATTACGTCTTCGCTCACCGCAGGGGTCTGCATCGATCCGGTGCGGGTGACATATCGCCTGGCCTATGCCAAGCGGGTGGTGCATGTGGCGCGCGAATTCGACCACGAGCCCTGCCTGCACGGCGAGATCCTGGCGCACGAAATGCGCCACGTCGCACTCGATGACAAGCTGCTCGCGGAGAAGCGCACGGAATTGCTGGCCGAACTGCCGTCCCGGCTCGACGGCGTACGCGGCATCTGGGGCAAGGACGCAGCGGAGGCCAATCGGCGCCTCCTGGCCCTGCTCCAGGACGCCGGCGAAGCCATGATGGCGGAGATAAAAGCGCTGCGGATAGCGGAGCATGCGCGCCAGATCGACACGCCGGAGGAACAGCTTCGCATGGGCCAGGTCTGCAACGGTCGCGTCCGCCAATTGTTCCCGGCCGCTTCCTAGACGCTCAGGCGCGGGCGATCCGCTCCTCGATTTCGGCGCAGATGTAGTGATAGAGGCAGATATGGATCTGCTGGATGAGCGGCGTGGCCGTGGCCGGAACGTCGAGCAGGATGTCGACTTCGGTTCCAAGCTTGCCGCCGCCCTTTCCGGTGAGCGCCACCACCGTCATGCCCTTCTTCTTCGCCGCCTTGGCCGCCGCGATCACGTTCTTGGAATTGCCGCTGGTCGAAATCGCCAACAGCACGCCGTCCTTTTCCCCGAGCGCTTCCACCTGGCGCGCGAATGCGCTGTCGAAGCCGAAATCGTTGCTCCAGGCCGTCAGCACCGCCGAATCGGCGGACAAGGCGATCGCCTTCAAGGCGCGCCGCTCCTTGAGATAGCGGCCCACCAGCTCGCCGGCGATGTGCATGGCGTCGGCGGCCGAGCCACCATTGCCGCAGATCAGCAAGGGCTTGTCCTTGGACAGGCAAGCGGTCATGCAGGCGACCGCGCGCTCGACGCGGGCCTCGTCGACGGCGTCGATCGCCGCGGCGAGCGCCGCGCGCGAGGTTTCGAGATAATCCTTGAGACGCGCCATGATTTGCCTAGGCGCGCTATATGGCACAGGCCCCGGCGGGCATAAAGCGCGATCCCGGCGGAACCCCGCCCTTGCGACAAGACCCTGATTAGACAGCGGTTTATGCGTTTGCCGGGGTCGCCCGAGTCGCGGCGTTTTAAACCCGGCGCGATCGGCGCGCTTCCGGCAGGGATGCCGCCGGCTTGTCCGGCATAGAAACCGGTGCGGGGGCATTGCAATGATATTGATCCGGCATATTCCGTTCTTCCGCGCGTTCCGCACCAGGCGCGATTTTGTCGTGTTCACCTCCCGCCCGGCGGTGCGCTCTTCGGCCGCCGTCGCGGCGCTGGTTGCGCTGGTTTTCGTCAGTGGAATCTCCGGCCGCATCGCCGATCTGGCGACGACCGATTTCAGCGCGCAGGCATTGCGCGCGGTCCCCGCTCTCTACAACCGGGCGCAGGATCAGGCCGAATACGCCATATATCTGGGCGGCGTCGAGGTCAGCCGCTCGCGCAATGCGATTGCCGGCGCCGGGCTGGGCTGCACCGCCGGTGCCGGGCTGGGCGCGGTCACGGCCGCGCTCGCCGGGCTGCTCACCGGCGGCGCCGGTTTCGCCGCCATCCCGGGCGCCGGCGCCATGGGCTGCGGCCTCGGCATGCTGGGCGGCACGCTCTATGGCCGTTCGCTCGACGCCTACGACTTCGCCGGCGACTGACGCAGGCCGTCCTCGGCGCGCCGGATCGAACCGGCTTGAATCCGTTCAAGAATTCGATGGAGGATGGGTCCGCCCAAGAGCGGCCGAAACGCCGTGGGCAAGGGGGCGGCGACGATCATGCGCATTCGGGTTCTGCTCGTTGCCGCCTGTTGCGCCCTGGCGCTTGGGCCGGCCCGGGCCGACAGCCGGAATCCGGCGCTCGACGCACCCGACCGGTTCAACTGGACTCTGTTCGCGCGGATCAACGCGCCGGCGCCGGACGGCCGGAATCGGCTGTGGGAAACCTGGGCGGACAACCCGGCGACGTTTCCGGCCTTGCCGTCGAAAATGCAAAAGCCGGTTTTTCCGGTTCACACCCCGCCGCGCAATCTCGAGCCGGTCAATCAGCAAGTCATCCGCGCCGGGATTCTCAAGCGGCAGGGAATTGCCGTATCGCCCAACGGCGCCCAGGAGGTTCGCCGCAACAAGGCGGCGTTCGATTTCATCGTCTCCCATGACTTGTACTACCAGGAGGGCGTCATCGCCGCGATCCAGGCGCAGAAACCGCTGGATTTCCCGCCGGATGCGATCGAGCTGAAGGCGGCCTGGAAGCCGGTCGCGCAAATCGCGCCGGACAAGCGCGGCCGCTATTACATCAACCGGGCGGCCGACGGCGGCGAATACGCCTTGATCGGCCTGCACCTCGTATCGAAGGCGTTGCCCAACTGGACCTGGGCGACCTTCGAGCAAGCCGACAATCCCGGACGGTGCGACGTCATCGGCTGTCATGACGCTTTCGGCGACATGGATGCGGATACGCCGCCCAATGCCCAGCCGAACCGGGGATATCCCGAATGCCGGCATAGCCCGGAACTCCAGCTTTTGCTGAAACGGGCGGGGCTTACCGAACCTTATTGGGCCTATTACTGCCTGAAGGGATCCCAGGTCGATTTCGCCGACCGCGGCGGCTGGGCGACCCGGCTCGGCAACTCGGAACTCGAGGGCCGTTTCATCAGGACCGCTTCCTGCATGTCGTGTCACGCGCGCAGCGCTTTCGACGCCGCGTTCAACTCCGCATACAAGGGCGGCTTCAATCGCGACGGAACCGGGCCGCTCGGTTATCCGGATCCTGCGGCCTATTTTGCCGTCAAGCCGCCGCTCGACTTCGCCCAGCCGGCGCCGTCCTATCGCTATCTGCCGATGGATTTTTCGTGGTCGTTTTCGCGCGCCAGGAAACTGGCGGCGCAATGATCCGGGAAATCCCTTAATTCGCGGCGGTCGGTCGGGCGCGCGCCCTCTGCACGTCGGCGGACGATACCGCGCCGGCCGCATTGCCCCATTCGTTGCGGATATAAGTGAGCAACGCGGCGATCTGGTCGTCGGTCAGTTTCCAGCCGAAGGCGGGCATGCCGGGAGCGGTCGGATTGGCGTCGGTCGCCGCGGCGTGGCCGCCGTTCAGCACCACGTCGAGCAGCGTGGCGGTGTTGTCGGCCTGCACCACCGGGCTCTTGACCAGGGTCGGGAAAATTCCCGCCACGCCGTCGCCGGATGTGGTGTGACAGGCGGCGCAGTTGACGACATAGAGCGGCCCGCCCGCCTGCATGACGGGATCGCCTTGCGGCAGCGGCTCCGGCGCCGCGATCGCGGGCGCCGCGATGTCCTTGAGATAGACCGCCATGGCATTGAGATCGGCATCGTTCAGCTGCGAGGTCGAATCGGCCACCACCAGCGCCATCGGGCCGGATGCCGCCTGTCCGCCGCCCCAGCCGGTCTTGAGATAGGCGACGATGTCGTCGGCCGACCAGGATCCCAGGCCGGTGCGCGTATCGTTGTGCAAGGGGGGCGCGTACCAGCCCTGCAACGCAGCGCCCGCCAAGGGCTGACCGCTCTTGTCGCCGCCCGTCATGTTCTTGGGGGTGTGGCAGGTGCCGCAATGACCGAGCCCCTCCACCAGATAGGCGCCGCGATTCCAATCCTCCGATTTGGCCGGATCGGCCTTGTATTCGCCCGGCGTGAAATTGAGCAGGTTCCACGCGATCATGCCGGCGCGGATGTTGAACGGAAAAGGCAAGCGGTTGGTTTCGACCTTGTCGCTCACCGGGTCGATGGTGGCGAGATAGGCCTTCAACGCCAGCAGATCGTCCTTCGTCACCTGGGTGAAGGCGGTATAGGGCATGGCCGGATAAAGGTGCGTCCCGTCATCCGCGATTCCCCGCTGCATGGCGCGCACGAAATCGTCGTCGCTCCACCCGCCGATGCCGGCCTTGGGGTCGGGCGTGATATTGGCCGAGACCAGATTGCCGAACGGCGTCTCGATGACGAGCCCGCCGGCAAAGGGCTTGCCGCCCGGCGCCGTGTGGCAGGCGGCGCAATCGCCCAGTGTGGCGATATATTTCCCGCGCGCCGCCGCGTCGGCGGCCGGCTGGTCTTGGGCCAGAGCGGGCGCCGCCGCCCAGCCCGAGGCCAGCGCCACAACCAGGGCGAAGCGGGCGAATCCCTCACGCATGCATCAACGGTCCCGGATTTTTGAGGTACTGGTTGACGATCGCGTCGGCCGCCCAAAAGGCCAGCGCGCCGACCGTGCCGGTCGGGTTGTAGCCGGCGTTCTGCGGGAAAACCGACGCGCCCAGGACGAACACGTTGGACACGTCCCAGCTTTGCAGATAGCGGTTGACCACGCTGGTTTTCGGATCGACGCCCATGACCGCGCCGCCGGTGTTGTGCGTGCTTTGATAGGGCACGACGGAATAGGGGCCGGTGCGCGGCGCACTGACCACCTGTCTAGGATTCAGACTTTGAGCGATCTCGCCGATGCGGTCGGTGACATAGGCCGACATCTTGATGTCGTTGGGGTGGAAATCGAAGGTCATGCGCAACAGCGGCCGGCCGCGCGGGTCCTTGTATGTCGGATCGAGGTCGAGATAGGCGCCGCGTTGCGAATAGCTGCTGCCCTGGGCGGCGATCGGCATCACGCGCTGATAGTTGTCGCGCGTGGCGCTTTTCCACGCCGCGCCCCAACGCGGCGTGCCGGGTGGCACCGGCCGGTAGAGTATCGGGCGGCCGTTGGTGATGATGGTGGAGATCGAGGCGCCGCCGCCGAAACCCAGCTTGCCGTGGTCGAAATTGTCGCCGTTGAAATCGTCGATCACCATGCCGAGCGCGCCGGCGCCGATGAACGGGTTGAAGACCTTGTCGTCGAAGAACAGATTCGCGCCCGAGGTGGTCTGGTAGGCGTAATTGCGTCCGACCACCCCGGTGCCGCTGGCCGGGTCGTAGGGCTGGCCGATGTTCGAGAGCAGCAGCATCCGCACGCAGTTGAACGAGAACGAGCAGACCAGCACCAGCTCGGCCGGCTGTTCCCACACCTCGCCGTTCGCATCGGCATAGGTCACGCCGGTGGCGCGCTTGCCGTCGCCGGTCAATTCGATCTTGAGCACTTCGCTGTTGGTGCGGGCGGTGAAATTGGTCCGCCGGAAAAGCGCGGGCAGCACCGTGGTCTGGGCGCTGGCCTTGGAATAATTGCCGCAGCCGAAGCGCTCGCAGAAGCCGCAATAGCTGCACGGCCCCATGCGCACGCCGAGCGTGTTGGTATAGGCCTGCGAGATATTGGCCGAGGGTTGCGGAAAGGGATGATAGCCCATCGCCGACGCGGCCTGGGCGAACAGCGTGGGCGCGTAAGTCTGGCGCATCGGCGGGGTGGGAAATTCGTTGGATCGGGGCCCCTCGAACGGGTTGCCGCCGGACTGGATCTGCCCCTTCAGGTTGCCGGCCTTGCCCGAGATGCCGCACAGCTTGTCGAACTTGTCGTAATAGGGTTCGAGATCGTCGTAGGTCACGCCCCAATCCTGGATGGTCACGTCGGGCGCGAGGAAGGATTTGCCGTAGCGCTGCTCGATATGGCTGCGCGCCGTGAAATCGCTGGGCAGGAAGCGCCACACCTGGCCGTTCCAATGCACGCCTGCGCCGCCGACGCCGTTGCCGGGAATGAACGAGCCGAACTGGCGGATGGGCAGCGCGGTCTGGTTCACGTTGTTGCGGAAGGTGAGGGTGTCCTGCGCCGGGCGCTGGAACAGATCGAGCCTTATGCCGTAGCGCAGCTCGTCCTGGGCATATGTCGTCGGAAAGTCAGTGGAGGTGTCGCGCCACGGGCCGCGTTCGATGGCGATCACGTTGAGGCCGGCCTTGGTGAGCTGCTCGGCGAGAATGGCGCCGGTCCAGCCCAGGCCGATGATCACCACGTCGGTCGATGGCAGCGTTCCGCCCATCGGAATCCTCCCCGCCCTTCGGGCGGCCGTCGTTACAGTTTCGATCGAATCGATACGGGCGGCAGGTCAAGCGTCCGGTTGTGCTGCTCCACGTATTCACGATAGTCGTAGCGTGATCCCGGGAATCCGATCATCTTCCAGCCGGCCATGTCGCGATTGCCGCCATAAAGCGGATCGGAAAAGAATCCTTCCATGGTGTTCTGCAACAGCAGCTCGAAGAACAGCTTGGCGTCGACGCCGTCAAGCGCGATAGCGCCGCCGTCGAAACCCGCCAGCAGCGCGTCCTGATCCGCAACCTCGAGTTCGGCGAAAGCCTTGCCGTCGAAATTGGCGTGGCAATAATCGTCGAGCGATTTGAGCGCGGCGCGGTAAAGCTCGGCGGGCGTCGCCGGGTCTTGCGGGCCCTGCTGCGGCGTGCCCGCCTGGAACGGCCCTTCCATGTAAAGCCCCTTGGCAGAGCCGTAAGGCCCGGCGAGCTGGCCGTCGATGAAGGCGGCGCAGCCGGAATCCTTGCCGCCGGCGGTTTCCGGATCGGGCGGGATCAGGCGGTCGACCAGGGCCTGGACCGATGCGGCCTCGTCGGCGGTGAAGAAATGCCAGGTGCTGGTGTCGATCGGCTGGGGCGCGCTGGTCGCGCCCGGCGTCCAAGGCAGCTTGCCGGAGAATGTCTCGGCGCGGACACTCGAAACCGAAGCGGCCAACGCCGCGCCCGCGACCAGAACCTGGCGGCGCGATTGGCCGGGACGTCCGGAGTCTTTCTTCATTCACCGCTCTCCCGATCAGGCGGTCCATTCCGTGCCGAGCGTTCGAGGCTATAGGATCGCGATCCGGCGATCAATCTCATCCCGGCGATCCATCCGCTCGGGCTCGGGCGCGGGCCTTCTCAAGGACGGCCTAGCGCAAGCGTTCCGGCCGCCGCCTTTCGGCTTCCGTATTCTCCCGGCTGAATGCTATCGTCGTCGACGATCCCTGGTCACTTGGGGAATGGGATTTCGGGGGTGGGAAGGTGAGCGGCGCCAAGCGGCGTTTCGCGCTGGTTCTGATCAAGCCGTCGCATTACGACGACGATGGCTATGTCATCCAGTGGCTGCGTTCGGCGATCCCTTCGAACACGCTCGCCGTCCTGAACGGCCTGGCGCTCGATTGCGTCCGGCGCCGCGTGCTGGGCGACGACGTCGAAATCGAAATCACCGCCTATGACGAGACCAATACCCGCATCCGGCCGGAGCGCATCGCCCGCGACATCAAGCGGGCCGATGGCGGCATGGTGGCGCTGGTCGGCGTGCAGTCGAACCAGTTCCCGCGCGCCATCGACATCGCGCGGCGGCTGCGCGCCATGGGCGTCCCGGTCTGCATCGGCGGTTTCCACGTTTCGGGCTCGCTCGCGATGATGCCGCGGACGCCGCCCGAGCTCGAAGCCGCGATGAAGGAAGGCATCTCGCTCTTCGCCGGCGAAGCGGAAGGGCGCCTGGACGAGGTATTGCGCGACGCTTGGAACGGCGGCCTCAAGCCGCTCTACAACTACATGGACGATTTGCCCAATCTTGAAGGCGTGCCGCTGCCGATCCTGCCGGCGACGCGCGTCAAGCGCACCGGCGGCCGCCAGACCAGCTTCGATGCCGGGCGCGGTTGCCCGTTCCAGTGCTCGTTCTGCACCATCATCAACGTGCAGGGGCGCAAGTCGCGCCGCCGTTCGGCCGACGACGTCGAGGGGATCGTGCGCCGCAACCTGGCGCAGGGCATCGACCGCTTCTTCATCACCGACGACAATTTCGCGCGCAACAAGGACTGGGAACCGATCTTCGACCGGCTGATCCAGCTGCGCGAGGGCGAAGGCCTCGGCATCAAGTTCATCATCCAGGTGGACACGCTGTGCCACCGGATTCCCAACTTCATCGAAAAGGCGGGCCGCGCCGGCGTCGCGCGCGTCTTCATCGGCCTCGAGAGCATCAATCCCGACAGCCTGATGGGCGCCAAGAAGCGCCAGAACAAGATCACCGAATACCGCCAGATGATGCTCGACTGGAAGAAGGCCGGCGTGACGACCTATGCCGGCTACATCCTGGGCTTCCCGACCGATACGCTCGAGACCATCGTGCGCGACATCGAGATTATCAAGAAAGAGCTGCCGATCGATCTCTTGGAGTTCTTTTGCCTCACGCCGCTGCCCGGTTCCGAGGACCACAAGAAGCTCTTCCTCGCTGGGGCCTATCTCGACCCCGATCTCAACCGTTACGATTTGGAGCACGTCAACACCACCCATCCGCTGATGTCGAAAGCGGAATGGGAGCGCGCTTACCGCCTCGCCTGGGAAACTTTCTACACGCCGGCCCACATGGAAACCGTGATGCGCCGCGCCGTCGCCACCGGCATCAGCGCCGGCAAAACGCTGTTCCTGCTGCTGTGGTTCTACGGCTGCATCACCTTCGAGCGCATCCATCCGCTCGAAGGCGGCTATCTGCGACGCAAATACCGCCGCGACCGCCGTGCCGGAATGCCGGTCGAGAACCCGCTGGTGTTCTATCCGCGCTACGCCGCCGAGTTCGCGGCGAAGCACTGGCAGGTCGGCCGGCTGATCTGGAAGTTCTCCCGCATCCGCCGCCAGATCAAGCGCGATCCCGAAGCAAAACGTTACACTGACCTGGCGCTGACGCCGGTGGCGCTGGACGAGCTCGACACGCTCGAGCTGTTCACCAAAACCGACGCGGCCAAGTCGGCGGTGACCAAGGTGCGGCGCGAGGCTGCGGCGCGCGCCCGGATGGCCGAGGCTCATTAGAAGCCGCGCGGCGGGCCGCGGCTTCCGCTCTGCCCCCGAGCCAGTTCGGCTTGGCTGTTCAACGCCCCCGCGCGATCCGACGGCGCGTTCGGAACGGCACCATCGATAAAGGAAAGCCGTCCCCCGATAGGAAACGTCTATCCCTGGAGCCTGGCGCAGGGTTTTGGCTGGTGCTGCCGTGGCTTCCATCGCCTTGCCGAAAGCCGCGGGCGAGTCGGGAGCGCGAATTTCCGGATCGGCCGGTTTATGTGCATGGATTCCGCGAACGAACCTTCCGATAATAGGATGCATTCCTGTTCATAACGGTGCATCCGCAACGTGATCGACAAGCTCGAATTCCTGTTGGCACTGGCGCGCGAGCGTCATTTCGGACGCGCCGCCGAAGCCTGCGGCGTCACCCAGCCCACGCTTTCGGCCGGCGTGAAGCAGCTTGAGGACTCATTCGGCGTGCTGCTGGTCAATCGCGGCTCGCGCTTCGTCGGCCTGACGCCCGAGGGCGAACGTGTCCTCGAATGGGCCAAGCGCATCGTCGGCGATACGCGCACCATGCGCCAGGAAGTGAACGCGCTGAAGCAGGGCCGGCTGGTCGGGCATTTGCGCATGGCGGTGATCCCGACCGCGCTCGCCATGGTCTCGACCCTGACCACGCCCTATCGCGAGCATCACCCCGATGTGCGTTTCACCATACGCTCCGCGCCCTCGATGGAAGTCCTCATGTTGCTCGACAATCTGGAGGCCGATGCCGGGATCACCTATCTCGACAACGAGCCGGTCGGCAACGTGCGCGCGATCCCGCTCTATCGCGAGCATTATCGCCTGCTGATTTCGGCTGACAGTCCGCTCGGCAACCGTAAGAGCGTGACCTGGGCCGAGGTCGGGCATATTCCGCTCTGCCTGCTGACGCCGGACATGCAGAACCGGCGCATCATCGACCGGCTGCTCCGGGAGGCGGGAAGCGACGAGGGAGTTCCCACGCTCGAATCGAATTCCATGATCCTGCTGTTCTCACACGTTCGCACCGGCCGCTGGGCCAGCGTCATGCCGGCGATTCTGGCCGAAACGCTGGGATTGATCGGCACAGTCCGTGCGGTTCCGATCGTCGAGCCGGCGGCAATCCATACCGTGGGCCTCGTCGTCCCCCACCGCGAACCTATGACACCCACCGCAGCCGCGTTGGTGGTTGAAGCCATCAAGGTCGCCAAAGTGCTCGACAGAGAATTCGCGGCCTAATAGTCGTTCTCTATCGGGCCATTGCGTCGGTTTATGCGATAGCAATTTTCTATCGCAGCATGGTTCTGCTGCATTGATGTACCGGGCCGCCAAGCGTCAA
>DATNMV010000206.1:0-14162 GCA_035602175.1 Allostellaceae bacterium | reverse complement strand
CTGGGCAATGCCCTTGTCGTCGCGCTGACCGGAGGGCAGCGCCATCTGGTTGGCGACCAGCGTCCCCAGCGCCTGAATCTCGCGCTGGTCGTCCTGATCTTTGCGGATGACGGCGGCAAGGGCGGGATCCGATACATTGGCGCGCGCGGCGGCAGCGGCCAGCGCGCGCTGCACCGCGCGGCCCCGGACCGCGTCGGCGACACGGAAGGCTTCGGCCGCGCCGGCGGCGCTCCTGTCGGCCGCCAGCACGCCGAGATAGGCCTCGATGATGCATTGCATCCGCCGCGCCTTCAGTCCCGGCATCGAATCGTCCTCATCGTCGCCGTTGCGCCCGGCATCGAGCAGGATCGGTATTGCATGGGCGAAATGCTCCTTGGCCTCGGCCACGCCGCTGGTCGCGGCCAATGACGCCGCCAACAGGCCCTCGGCCTCGGCCGTCTCGGAGTTCTCATCGCCGAGCGACTTAAGAAGGGTCTGGAATGTATTGCGTGATACCTGCAACGCATCCTGGGTACGGCCACCGCGTAGATCGGCCACCGGCAGATCGAGCGTCTGGCCGATGGCGTTATTCAACGCGGCGGGATTGCCGGCCAGGTTCTTGCGGATGGCGTCGTATTGCGCCAGCGCATCGGGCCAGCGGTTTTGGGCCACCAATATCGAGGCGAGCACGCCCCGCGCCTGGTTGAGCATCGACGAGGACTGGTCGACACCGAGCGTCTGGTAGGTGTCGAGCGCGGTGCGGGCGAGCGTCTCGGCCTCCTTGAAGCGTCCCTCCTCGGCGAGGACGCTGCCAAGCGTCGTGATTGCCGCCACGGTATCATTCGAATAACGGCCATGAAGCTGCAGCTCGCTCAACAGCGCGCGGCGCGCCTCGAACTCCGCTTGCAAGGGACGGCCCTCGCGGTTGAGCACGTTCGCCAGCTGCTCATCGGTGTAATCGGCCTTGACGGTATTGGTGCCAGGAGGCGGGTAGGTTTCGCCAGCTGCGTCGAGTTCTGCCTGGCGGGACTCGTTGACGGCGTTGCGCAACAGCGGTTCGGCCGCGGCCAGATCGCCCTTGTACATGGCGACCTCGCCATGCGCGCGGTCGGTGGTGGCAGCGAAGTTGCTCTGTTTATTCTGGGCAAGCTTCCAGCCGGGGGAATAAACCGATGAAGATTGCTGCTTCAGCAGATCGATCTGTTGCAGCCAGTTGTCGGCGGCGGCGAAATCGCCCGAACGCGCGGCATCGGCGGCGTTGCTCTCATAAATGCCGAACATCAAGCCCCTTCTCCAGGCGCCTTTCTGAAAAAGCTCGACAACTTGCGCGGACAACTGGAGCGCGGTCTGAATGTTGCCGGCCTTCCGGTTGACGCGCGACAAGTTTTGAAGCGCCAGGGCGTAAGCTTCCACGCCGTCCTCGCCGTACATGGTGGTGGGGGCATCCTGATTGCGCGCCGCCAGTTCGACCGCCTTGGTGTAATCGGCGATCG
Source organism: Allostellaceae bacterium (assembly GCA_035602175.1). GTDB lineage: Bacteria > Pseudomonadota > Alphaproteobacteria > ATCC43930 > CGMCC-115725 > REEB95. The sequence goes on along the minus strand of DATNMV010000206.1, from coordinate 12,690 downwards.
CCTGCTGCTGGCGCCCGAGATTGTCGGCGGCCTCGCCGCGCGCGGAATAGAATTTCTGCAGATCCGAATCGCTCGCACCCACAGGCAGTTGCGCATCGGCGCGCTGCTTCGACACCGCAACCTTGGCCGGATCGGGCTTTTCGCTGTCGAGGATGGCGGTGATATCGGCGATGCTGCGCGGCGGCGGTGTGAAAGCCTGCGCCTCGGGCGCAGTGCCCGTCTGCGATTGAGATTGCGACAACGCCGGAGCCGCTGTCCCAGCCCACAGGCTCAGAACCGCCGCCCCAAGCACGAACCGAAACGCTGCCTGCCCGAAGCCGAGGTTATACCCCCGCATGGCATGCCCCCATGTCCGCGTACCGGGAACTTAAGGCCGGGGCGGGATTTTGCCAAGGTGGCGCTTGGTCTCGAGGCCCGTCGGGTCTCAGTCCAGAGCAGGGGGTCTCAGTGCAGGGCGGGGTTGTTCTGAATCGCCTTGGACTTGATCGCCTTCTGCAGCTTTTCGAAGGCACGCACCTCGATCTGGCGTACGCGCTCGCGCGAGATGCCGTATTTCTCGGACAAATCCTCGAGCGTCGCCGGTTCGTCCTTGAGGCGGCGTTCCACCAGGATGTCGCGTTCGCGTCCGGTCAACAGCTTCATCGCCTCGCGCAGCAGATCGCGGCGCAGACCCAACTCCTGGCGCTCGCCGAGACGGTCTTCCTGGTCGGGGCTTTCGTCCACCAGCCAGTCCTGCCATTCGCCTTCGCTGTCGGATCGCAACGGCGCGTTGAGCGAATTATCCGGCGCCGCAAGACGTCGGTTCATGTTGACCACGTCCTCTTCGGGAACGCCGAGCTCGGTCGCGATCTTGCGCACATTCTCGGGCGACAAATCGCCCTCGTCGATCGCCTGGAGCTGGCCCTTGATCTTGCGCAGGTTGAAGAACAGCTTTTTCTGCGCCGCGGTGGTGCCCATTTTCACCAGCGACCAGGAATGCAGCACGTATTCCTGGATGGCGGCGCGGATCCACCACATGGCGTAGGTCGCCAGGCGGAAGCCGCGGTCGGGGTCGAAGCGTTTCACCGCCTGCATCATGCCGACATTGCCTTCGGAGATGAGTTCGGAGAGCGGCAGGCCGTAACCGCGGTAACCCATGGCGATCTTGGCCACCAGGCGCAGATGGCTGGTCACCAGCTTGTGCGCGGCGTCGCGGTCGCCATGCTCGCGCCAACGCTTGGCCAGCATGTATTCCTGCTCCGGCTGGAGCATCGGAAACTTGCGGATCTCTTGGAGATAGCGCGAAAGATTGCCTTCGGACGAAATCGAAGGGAGAGCTCGGACAGTCGCCATGAACGGCGAACTCCTTTCATTCTCTTATTGGAAACATATCTTAGTGCCCGACTAGGATATTGTCTAGGCTAGATACTATCTAAGCTATCTATTAAATTACTGATATCATTAGGTAAGCTGCTCCGGAATTCGAGGTATTCGCCATTTGCAGGATGGCGGAACCCCAGTAAATAGGCATGGAGCGCTTGGCGTCCCAGCGCGGCCGCCGCCTTTTGCGCCGTTACCGGCAAGGCGGCAAGGCGGCTTTGGCTTTGCCTTCCATAGGTCGGGTCGCCGATCAGCGGGTGGCCCTTGGCCGTCATGTGGACGCGGATCTGATGGGTGCGGCCGGTGGCGAGCCGGCACTCGACCAGCGCCGCTTTGGCGCCGAAGACCTTCAGCACTTTATATCGGGTGACGGCAGCCTTGCCGCGTGCCGAGACGACTGCCATTTTCTTGCGGTCGCGCGGGTTGCGGCCGATACGGCCGGAAATCTCGCCGCTTCTGGGCTGGGGCACGCCCCAGACCACCGCCTGATAGGCGCGGGTGACCACATGGGCGGCGAAATCATGCGCCAGCGCGCGATGCGCCGCATCGTTCTTGGCCACCACCATCAGGCCGCTGGTGTCCTTGTCGAGGCGGTGGACGATGCCCGGCCGCTTCACCCCGCCGATCCCGGCCAAGCTCTCTCCGCAATGGGCAAGCAGCGCATTAACCAGTGTGCGGTCGGGGTTGCCGGGGGCCGGATGAACCACCAGCCCGGCCGGCTTGTCGAGCACGAGCAGGTGTTCGTCCTCGAAGCGGATGTCGAGCTCCATCGCCTGGGGCTCGGGCGAAGCGGTTTCGGGCGGCGGCACGGCGAGGGTGAAGATCTGCCCCGGCTTGACCCGCATGGCGGGGTCGGTCACCGTCGCGCCCCCTAGGCTAACCTGGCCTGATTCCACGAGATTTTTGAGGCGCGAGCGCGAGAATCCGGCCAGCGCGACAGCCAGGAAACGGTCCAGCCGCTCGCCTGCCACGTCGCTTCCGACCCGCGCTTGTAGCGTCTCCGCCGCCATGGCGGCTAAAGTGAACCGGAACATGCGGGCCCTCAAGCTTCTGGTGATCGTGCTGGGCGTGCTGCTGGTCGTCGGGGTGGCGGCGCTGGCGGTGGCGGTGATGATGCGTCTTAACCATGCCGCGCCGGCGCCCGAAACCGGCGGCGGATCGGCCGTCATTGCGCTGCCGCCGGGGGCCAAAATCACCTCGACCGAGGTCTCGGGCGGCAGACTCATCGCCCGGATCGAGCTGCCGGAGGGCGGCGTCGAGCTCATCATCTTCGATTTGGCGAATGGCGCGCGCATCGCCACCATCGATCTCGCGCCGCAACAGCGCTGAAACGCGGGACTCGCCGGGAATTTTCCCCGCCTGGGCTGCCGCAAGACCGCTTTCCGTTCCGGAATTCGCTCCCACGGCGCAAAATTCGTCCCGCGCGGTTAAAAAATCGCCCCGCGAGGATCAAATTCGCCTCTCGCAGTGAAAAATCGGCAACGCCGCGAGAAAAATTTACGTTTTCGTGAATTTTTTCTTGCATCATGCGGCGATGAGCGTATCTATCAAAACAGACGCACTCGCACGTGCCTATGGCCCATCGTGGTTATGCAACGACGTAACGCGTCCTTTTTGGCAGAGCCGGTCGTGGGGGACCGGTCCCGAGAGGGAGGTCGATATGGTTGCTTTCCAGCGCAGGGCCCCGGTGCCCTTACATGAAACCGGAATTGGCGCCCCCAGCGGCGCCTTCAGCCGTTTTACCGCTCCGTTGAGCACCCAGAATTGATCCCCGCACCCGCTTTTCGGGCGAACCCTTCCTTCCAGGATGCCGGTTCCGCCCTCTCATACCCTCCGGCCCGACTCCGTCGCGGCCGACGGGGTGAATCCGGCGCGGCCAAGCGCGCCCCGAGATAGGAATTCGACCATGAACGTCGTCAACAAGAAGATCGCCAAGTTCCTCGCCGAGCAGAAGCCCGAGACGCCGTGCCTGATCATAGATCTCGACATCGTCACCCAGGCCTACAAGCTGCTGCGGCGCTATCTGCCTCTGGCTCGCGTGTTCTATGCGGTCAAGGCCAACCCGGCGCCCGAGGTTGTCGGCGCGCTCAAGGATCTGGGCTCGAGCTTCGACGTCGCCAGCCGCAACGAGATCGATCTCTGCCTCGGCCGCGGCATCGCCGCGGACAACATCTCCTACGGCAACACCATCAAGAAAGAGCGCGACATCGCCTATGCCTATGAGAAGGGCGTGCGCCTCTTCGCCTTCGACAGCCTGCCCGAACTGGAGAAGCTCTCGCGCGTCGCGCCCGGCGCGCGCGTGTTCTGCCGCATCCTGGTCGAGTGCACCGGTGCCGATTGGCCGCTGTCGCGCAAATTCGGCTGCGCGCCGGAAATGGCAGTCGAGTTGTTGCGCCAGGCGCGCGGCATGGGTCTCGATCCCTACGGCGTCTCCTTCCACGTGGGTTCGCAGCAGACCGACCTGACGCAATGGGACAGCGCCATCGGACGCGCCGCCAAGATGTTCTCGGCGCTGGCCGAGACCGACATCAATCTGCGCATGATCAATGTCGGCGGCGGTTTCCCGGCCAAGTATCGCGGCGACGTGCCGGCGGTGGTGAGCTACGCCAATGCGGTGATGACCGCCATGACCGCGCATTTCGGCAACAACCTGCCGGACATGATCATCGAGCCCGGCCGCTCCATCGTCGGCGACGCCGGCGTGATCCAGAGCGAGGTCGTGCTGATCTCCAAGAAATCCGCCAACGATCCGAAGCGCTGGGTCTATCTCGACGTCGGCAAGTTCGGCGGCTTGGCCGAGACCATGGACGAGGCGATCAAGTACCGCATCAAAACGCCGGCCGACGGCGGTCCGCGCGGGCCGGTGGTGATCGCGGGCCCGACCTGCGACAGCGCCGACATTCTCTACGAGCGCACGGTCTATCGCCTGCCGCTCGAGCTCAAAGTGGGCGACCGGGTCGAGATTCTGTCGACCGGCGCCTATACCTCCAGCTACTCGGCGGTGAACTTCAACGGCTTCACGCCGCTCAAGACCTACTGCATCTGAGAGAGAGTTTTCGGGGGGATTGATTTCGGCCGGGCCCGGAAGGGTCCGGCCGAAGCGTTTCGGGGCTCCGGCAGGGACGAAATCTCGTTCAAGAGTTTCTGCTGCATCGCCTGCGCGAAGGACGCGAAATTGTCGACCTGGAGCAGGAAGGCGTTCGGGCCGCCGATCACGTTCATGTCGTAATACTGGTCGAGCCAGGGCTCGGTCTGCAGGATGGCGAGGCCGTTGATGGTGATGCCCTGCTTGACCAGCGCGTCGCGCACTTCGTCGGGCGGCGGCCCGATATTCGCCATGCCGTCGCCCGAAAGATCGATCACCCGCCGCGCCGGGTGATCGCCGAGCCGCTTGAAGGCGGCGCCCGCGGCCAAAAGCGCGTCCCCGACGGCGGTCAGGCCGTTGGAGCTGCGCTTCGAGGCGCGCAGCTTGGCGGCGAAAGCGCTGGCCGAGGCCTGGTCCGAGACATGGGTCCAATCGACCGTCACGGCCTGTTTGTCGCGGTCGGACCACTCCATCACCAGCACGTCGATCCCGTTCTTGGCGCCGCCGCGGATCGCGCCGATCACGGCGGGGTTCTCGAAAGCGCGCGCGATGCCCTCGTGCTGCAGGACATATTCGCCGGCATCGACGCTTTCCGACACGTCGACCGCCATCACCAGCGCCAGATCGACCTCGGCGGCGCGCGCCGAGGCGGCGAACAGCAGAACAGCGGCGATGACAAGGGCGGCGGGCTTCATGCCCATAGCAAACACCCGCGCGGCGCGTTTGGCGATCTCTGCGTCGTGATCGCGGCAGCCGGCTCAGTGGGCGAAATTATGCGCCAGGTTGGTGGTCGGCCCCTTCAGGAGGCGGCTGTAGGTTTCCGGGTTCTCGACCAATTGGCGGGCGAGCGCCAGGTCGATGGCGCGGTCGGCGCGTTGCGCCGGACACAGCGCGCGCAACGCGGTCCAGCCGCTGTCGTCGAGGCTGTCGCGCGGCTTCGCCAGCTCCGGCACCGGGCTCTTTTGCAGCACCGCCGCGGCATTGGCGGTGTCGCCGAGATTGGCGGTGCACACCGTCGGCACAACGCCGTGGTGGTTGAGGAAATACCCCTTGGGCGGCACGAGTTGAGCCCAGGTGACGGTGAGCTCGCCGTCGTTCGAGGTGCGCAGCACGGTCTGCACCGTGCCCTTGCCGTAGCTGGACGTGCCGATCACCACGGCGCGGCCCGAATCCTGCAGCGCCGAGGCGACGATCTCCGAGGCCGAGGCCGACCCGCCATTGACCAGCACCGCCATCGGCAGCGTCTCGGCGTGATGATCCGTCGGCGCGGAGAAATACTGGAAGCTGTCAGGGTTGCGGCCGATGGTCGTCACCACCGTGCCGCCATCGAGGAACTGGCCCGCCACTTCGATCGACTGGTCGAGCAAGCCGCCGGGGTTGTCGCGCAGATCCAGCACGATGCCCTTCATCGCGGAACCGAGATCCTGATGCGCCTTGTGCAGCAGTTGGATCAGGGTCTGCCCCGTCTGCTGGTTGAAGCTGGCGATCTTGAGCACCGCGATGTTGCCGTCCTCGCTCAGGACCACCGAGGGCGGCACCAGATGCGCGCGCGCAATCGACATCATGATCGGCTTGTCGAGGCCGGCGCGCTGGATACCGAGCTCGACCACGGATGCGGCCGGGCCGCGCAGCCGCTCGCGCACCTGGTCGGCGGTGAGCGAGGATGAGGGCACGCCGTCGAGCGCGACGATAAGGTCGTCGATGCGAATGCCGGCTTTCGCGGCCGGCGAATCATCCATCACCGAGGCGATGCGCGTGCCGGTGCCGCCGTCCAGCACCACGCCGATGCCGTTGAAGCCGTCGCGCGCGGCGCGCCATTCGCGCGCCACCTCGGGCCGGGCGTAATGCGAGAAGGGGTCGAGCGTGGCGAGGGCGTGGTCGATCACCGCCTCGTCGAGTCGGTCCATCGGCATCTCGGCGAGCGCCGGCGACACCTGGCGCGCGGCGTTGAGCAGCCGCGCCGTCAGCTTGCCCCATTCGGCGCTGTCATAGGGCGGCGGCGCGGGATAGGCCCAGGATTCGTCGCCGTGATGGAGGATCAGCTGGTCGCCGGCGCGCTCGACATAGAGCGTTGAATCGAAAGTGCCGATCTTGGACAGGCCCGCGAACGCGATCTGGTCGGCGCGGGTGACGTCGATGTGATATTCGATGAGGCTCTCGTAAGTCTCGGTGAATAAGCGGCTTTCGTCGTCCGGTGCGGCTCTGTTGGCTGAATCGGTGGAGAAGGCGGCGGCCACAGCAGGGCTCGGGACCGTCCCACACGCGGAAAGTGTAATCGATATTGATATTGCTATGAAAAATAGTATAGCGCTACGACTCGCTATCGCAGCGCGGATTTCCGTGAGCCTGAAAGCACACATGGTGGTGTTAAATTTAAATTTGCCCCGCTTTGAAGCCATTCTTGCCTTTACGCTTCCGCGCTTGCAAGCGGATACGTGATTAACGGAGGAATTTAATCCACACCTTCGTGACCGGATGGCGCGGAGAAATACGGTTACCGCCGCCGGCGTCCGGGACGCTGTGGAGTTTTGCCGCCGCCGGGCCTGTCTGCGTCTCCGGTCAAGGCGAATTGCAGGCTGCCGGTCACCGTGTCGGCCTCGCTGAGCCGCGCGGTCACGGCGTCGCCCATTGTATAAACCCGGCCCGTGCGCCGCCCGCGCAGGCAGTGGCGGGTTTCGTCGTGAATGTAGTAATCGTCGCCCAGGCTGCGCATGGGGATAAAGCCGTCGGCGCCGGTTTCATCGAGCGTCACGAACAGCCCGGCGCGGGTGACGCCGTTGATCCGGCCCTTGAACTCGGCGCCCACCCGCTCGGCCAGGAAGGCGGCGACATAACGGTCGCCGGCGCTGCGCTCCGCGGCGGCGGCGCGCCGCTCGGTCATCGAGATGTGCTGGCCCAGCTCCTTGAAATCCTCGGCTTGCTCCGGCAGGCCGTCCGGCCCGAATCGATGCCCGGCGATCAGCCCGCGATGCACCAGCAGATCGGCGTAGCGCCGGATGGGCGAGGTGAAATGGGCGTAGCGCCGTAGCGACAGCCCGAAATGGCCGATATTCTCGGGGTTGTACTCCGCCTGGGATTGGGTCCGCAGCACCAATTGGTGAACCAGCGCGGCATAGGGCGTGCCTTGGGCGCGGCGCAGGATGGCGTTGAAATGCTGCGGCCGGATCACCTGGCCCTTGGCCAGCGTCAGCCCGTGAATGCCGAGCCCGCCGAGAAACCTGGACAGCTCGGCGATCTTCACCGGGTCGGGCGCGTCGTGCACGCGGTACATGCAGGGCTGCTTGAGCCGCTCCAAAGATTCCGCCGCGGCGACGTTGGCGGCGATCATCAATTCCTCGATCAGTTTATGGCTTTCGAGCCGCTGGCGCGGCTCGATGCGTTCGATGCGGCCCGAAGGCCCGAGCAGGATCTTGCGTTCGGGAATATCGAGCTCGATGGTGCCGCGGCTCGCGCGCGCGCGTTCGAGCGCGCGATAGACGCCGTAGAGCGGGCGCAGAACCGGATCGACCAGCTTCGCCGTCTTGGCGTCGGGCCGGCCATCGATCGCCTCCTGCGCTTCCTCGTAGGTGAGCCGAGCCGCCGAGCGCATCAGGCCGCGGCGGAACCGGTGGCGGTCGAGCCGGCCCTCGGCGTCGATCCACAGATCGACCGCCATGCAGGCGCGCTCTTCATCCGGCTTGAGCGAGCAAAGCTCGTTGGACAGCGCCTCGGGCAGCATGGGCACGACGCGGTCGGGGAAATAGACCGAATTGCCGCGCTCGCGCGCGGTCTTGTCGAGCGCGTCGCCCGGCCGCACGTACCAGGCGACGTCGGCGATCGCGACCAGCGCGTGCCAGCCGCCCGCGCGTTCGGGGTCGGGCTCGGCCCAGACCGCGTCGTCGAAATCGCGCGCATCCGCCCCGTCGATGGTGACCAGCGGCACCGAACGCAGGTCGGCGCGGTTGCCGAGCGCCACCGGCTTGGCCGCGTTCGCCAGATCGACCGCGGCTTTCGGGAATTCGGTCGGAATGCCGTGGCCGTGAATGGCGATCAGGCTGAAGGCGCGGGGATCGGCGCTGTTGCCGATGCGCTCGACGATGCACGCCTCCGGCAGGCCGAGACGCGCGCCGGATAGCACCTCGGCCAGAACGATCTCGCCGTCCAGGGCGCCTTTCGTGTCGCCCGCCGCCACGCGGAATTCGCTGCGCACCTTGCGTTCGGTCGGCTCGATGCGGCCGCCTTCCGGCGTCAGGCGGTATATCCCCAGCACCCGGTTGGGGGCGCCGCCCAGCGCGCGGATGATGCGCGCCTCATAAGCCCGCGGGCCGATGCGCGAGAAACGCACCGCCGCGCGCTCGCCCACGCCCAAGGCGGGCGCGCCGCGCTCGGCCACGACGACGATGGAGGGCGGGTTACCCTGGAAGCCGGCCGGCCGGCCCAGCATCTCGCCGTCGAGATCGAGGCCGGTGATCTCGACCACGCCGATTTCGGGCAATTCCCCGGGCTGCGCGAAGGATTTGCCGCCGCGCGGATGAGGCCGGTTATTCGGCTGCTTCTTCCGTCGTCCCGGGTGGTTTCTTCTTGGGGGTCTTTTTGACACGAGATCCTTTCGCTTCGCCGGCCTTGGCCTTCGTTCTGGGTTTCTTTTTGCCGGTTCTCTCGGCGCGTTCGGCCAGAAGCTGGACGGCGCGGTCCATGGTCAATTCCTCGGGCGCGATGTCGCCCGGTAGCGTCGCGTTGATGCCGTCATGGCTGACATAAAGCCCGTACTTGCCGTTGAAGATCTTCACCGGCCCGCCCTCAGTGGGGTGGTCGCCCAGCACCTTGATCGGCTCAGGCGCGCCGCGGCGGAATTTCTTCGGCTCGGCCAGCAGCACCACCGCGCGGTTGAGGCCGATGGTCAGCACGTCGTCGTCCGGCGCGAGCGATTTGTATTCCTTGCCGTGCTTGATATAGGGGCCGAAGCGGCCGTTATTGGCGGTGATGATTTCGCCGTCCTCGGGATGCGGGCCGACATCGCGCGGCAACGCCAGCAGCTTCAACGCCAGCTCGAGCGTGACGTCGGCCGGCGATACGCCCTTGGGCAGCGAGGCGCGCTTGGGCTTGGGCGGCAGCTCGACCTTTTCGGCCTTTTCGCCCTTAGCCCGCTTCTCGCCCTTCTTGCGCTTCTCCGGCTTGGGCGGGGTCTCGCCCAGTTGCACATAGGGGCCGTAAGGGCCTTTCTTGACCGTCACTTCGAGGCCGGTCGCGGGATCGGTGCCGAGCGAGCGCGGCTCATTGGCGAGCGCGTTCTCGCCGTTCTCCATGCCCAAGGGCCGGGTGTAGCGGCATTCGGGATATTTGGAGCAGCCGATGAAGGCGCCGAAGCGGCCGAGCTTGAGGCCCAGCCTGCCCTGGCCGCATACCGGGCAGAGACGGGGATCGCTGCCGTCGGCGCGCGGCGGGAAGAAGTGGCGGCCCAGATCGTCGTCGAGCGCGTCGATCACCTGGGTGATGTTGAGGTCCTTGGTTTCGGCGACCGCGGCGGAGAAATCCTTCCAGAAATCCTCCAGCACCTTCTTCCACGGAATGCGCCCGCCGGAGATGTCGTCGAGCTTGTTCTCGAGATCGGCGGTGAAATCGTATTCGACATAGCGCTTGAAGTATTCCATCAGGAACGCGGTCACCAGGCGCCCGCGGTCCTCGGGGATGAGGCGTTTCTTGTCGAGCAGGACGTATTTGCGGTCCTGCAGCACCTGCATGGTCGAGGCGTAGGTCGAAGGCCGGCCGATGCCGAGCTCCTCGAGCTTCTTCACCAGGCTCGCCTCGGTGTAGCGCGGCGGCGGCTGGGTGAAATGCTGCTCCGGCTTGACCTCGCCGCGCGCGAGCTTGTCGCGTTCGTTGAGCGGCGGCACACGGCGGTTCTCCTCGTCCTCGTCGGGATCGTCGGCGTCCTCGTGATAGAGCGTGAGGAAGCCGTCGAACATCACGGTCGAACCTGTGACGCGCAAGGTCACGCTGTTGTCCGGCGGCGCGATGTCGACCGCGACCTGATCGATCACCGCCGAGGACATCTGGCTCGCCACCGCGCGCTTCCACACCAGCTCGTAGAGCCGGCGCTGGTCTTCCTCGAGATGGCGCGGCAGATCCTCCGGGCGGCGATGCATGTCGGTCGGGCGGATCGCCTCATGCGCCTCCTGGGCGTTTTTCGCCTGGGTGCGGTAGACCCGCGCTTCGTCGGGCCGGTACGGGGCGCCGTATTGCTTTTCGATCATCTCGCGCGCCGAGGTGATCGCCTCGTTGGACAGGGTCACGCCGTCGGTCCGCATATAGGTGATCAGCCCGACGGTTTCGCCCTGGATGTCGACGCCCTCGTAAAGGCGCTGCGCGGTGCGCATGGTGCGGCTGGCGCCGAAGCCCAGCTTGCGCGAGGCCTCCTGCTGAATGGTCGATGTGGTGAAGGGCGGCGGCGGGTTGCGGCGGATCTGCTTCTTCTCCACCGCCGCGACCGCGTATTCGAGATGCTTCTGGATGGCATCGGCCGCGGCGCGGGCCTCCGCCTCGTTGCCGAGGTCGAACTTGTCGAGCCGCTTGCCGTTGAGCTGGGTGAGGCGGGCGGTGAACTTGTCGCCCGCGGCGGTGGTGAATTCGGCCTCGACCGACCAGTATTCGCGCGGCTTGAAGGCCTCGATCTCGGATTCGCGTTCGCAGATGATGCGCAAAGCGACGGATTGCACCCGGCCGGCCGAGCGGCTGCCCGGCAGCTTGCGCCAAAGCACCGGCGACAGCGTGAACCCCACCAGGTAATCGAGCGCGCGCCGCGCCAGATAGGCGTCGATCAGCTCGCGGTCCAGCTCGCGCGGATGCTTGAAGGCGTCGAGCACCGCCTGCTTGGTCACTTCGTTGAACACCACGCGCTTGACGTCGACGCCCTGGAGCGCCTTGCGCTGTTTCAGGATCTCCTGCACGTGCCAGGAGATCGCCTCGCCCTCGCGGTCGGGGTCGGTGGCGAGATAGAGATGATCCGCGCCCTTGACGGCGCGCATGATTTCCTTGATCTGCTTGTCGGACTTGCCGTGGATCTCCCACGACATGGAAAAATTGTCATCCGGCCGCACCGAGCCGTCCTTCGAGGGCAGATCGCGGACATGGCCATAGCTCGCTAGGACGGTGAAGTCCTTGCCGAGATATTTATTGATGGTCTTCGCCTTGGCGGGCGATTCAACGATGACGACGTTCATTCAACCGATAGGTCGTTGTTACAACGAGGCAGTCCACGGGCAACACATAGGAATCAGCCGACCTTAAAGCAAGGTTAAAGTGTTTCCGGGCTGCCGTTCGATTCGTCCGGCGAGCTCGAGTTCGAGCAGAATCGTCAGCACGATGGCCGGGGACAATTGACATTGTCGGACCAATTCGTCAACCGCTACGGGCGAGGGCGACAGCAATTCGAGCACTTTTTTGCGCGCGGCCGCCAGCTCCGAATCGTTGTCCGGGGCGGGCGGAGCGGCGGAAAAGGGCGGCTTGCGGCGTTCGTTAAGATTTCCGCCGAGCTGCGCCGCGAGCTCGGCCAGGATGTCGTCCGCGCTCTCGACCAGCGTCGCGCCCTGGCGAATCAGGCGATTGGTTCCCCGGCAGCGCGCGTCGAGCGGCGAGCCCGGCACGGCGAAGACCTCGCGCCCCTGTTCCAGCGCGAAACGCGCGGTGATGAGCGAGCCCGAACGCTCCGCCGCCTCGACCACCAGCGTGCCGAGAGCGCAGCCCGAGATGATCCGGTTGCGGCGCGGGAAGTGGCGCGCCTGCGGCTCGGTGCCGGCCGGCATCTCGGCCAAAAGAATTCCGCGCTCGGCAATTCGTTCCTGCAGGTCGCGGTTTTCTTCGGGATAGACCGTGTCGATGCCGCCGGCCAGCACGGCGATGGTGCCGGTCTCGAGCGATCCTTCGTGCGCCGCGGCGTCGATGCCGCGCGCCAGGCCCGAAACCACCGCCAGGCCGCGGCTGCCCAGCGCGGCCGCGATTTCGCGGGCGAAGCGCCGTCCATTGGCCGAGGCGTTGCGCGCGCCCACCACCGCCACGGCGTTTTTCCCGGTCTGCCGGCGGTCGCCTCTCACGGCGAGCAGCGGCGGCGCATCGTCGATCTGGGCCAAGGCCGGCGGATAGCCGGGCTCGCCCCAGGCCACCAGTTGGGCGCCCGCCGCCGCCGTCGCCTTCAGCTCGCGTTCGGCCTCGGCCTTGGTGGCGATGCCGAGCGCGCGGGAACGCCCGCCGCGCCGCGCGATCTCGGGCAA
>DATNMV010000205.1:0-4040 GCA_035602175.1 Allostellaceae bacterium | reverse complement strand
CGCCCAGCGCCAGGCAGGCGATGAATATCCGGAAGCCGGTCAGGCCGCCGCGCAGCTCGCGCCGCGCCAAGCGAAGGGCGAGATTCATCGGCGCTTCTTTCCGGCGCGCGCCGCGCCCGCGGCGGATCTCTCGTCGGCGGTGATGCGCCCGTCCTCGAGCGAGAGTATCCGGCCGCAACGCCGCGCCAAGGCGCGGTCATGGGTGATCAGAAGCAGGGTGGTGCCCGATTTGGCGGCGAGGGTGAACAACAGATCCATCACCTTGCGCCCGGTTTCGCCGTCGAGATTGCCGGTCGGCTCGTCGGCCAGGATCAGCCCGGGGGACGAGACGAAGGCGCGGGCGATGGCGACACGCTGCTGCTCGCCGCCCGAAAGCTGCGCCGGATAATGGCGCTCGCGCGCGGACAATCCCACGGCGGCCAGGGTCGCGCGGGCCACCGCCGCGGCATCGCCCCGCCCCGCCAGCTCCAGCGGCAAGGCCACGTTTTCGAGCGCGGTCATGGCCGGCATCAGGTGGAAGGATTGGAAGACGATGCCGATATGCTCGCGCCGCAGCCGGGCGAGATCGTCCTCGCCCAATCCCGCGAAGTCGCGCCCGGCGACCGCGACGGAACCCGAATTCGCCCGCTCCAACCCGCCGATCACCATCATCAGCGTCGACTTGCCCGAACCCGAAGGCCCGACCAGCGCCACCGTCTCGCCCTTGCCGATTTTTAATGATACACCGCGCAGCACATTGACCGCGCCCGCTTCACTCGCCAATGTCAGGTGCACGCCGTCGAGCAGGATCATCATGGATTCTCGGGCTTCAGGGGATTTCGGTTTCATGGCGGGCCGGGCATTTGGTGTTGGGAGGGCGCTGCTTGTCAACGTCCTGGGGATGGCGCTCGCCTTATCGTTATCGGCGCCGTTGCCGGCGGCCGCGCAAACCCCCGCCCCCGCCTCCGCTCCCAATCCGGCGTCTATTCGCCTGCTCGCCTTCGGCGACAGCCTGACCTCTGGCTATGGCCTGGCGCCCGAAGAAGCGTTTCCGGTCAAGCTCCAGGCGCGGCTCCAGGCCGACGGCTTCAAGGTTGAAGTGACCAATGGCGGATTCTCCGGCGACACCACGGCGGGCGGGCTGGCGCGGGTCAAATGGGTGCTGGCGGATTACCCGCAATTCGTGCTCGTCGAGTTCGGCGCCAATGACGCGCTGCGCGGCCTCGACCCGAGTCTGGCGCGGGCCAATCTGGTCAAGATCCTGGACCGGATGAAAGGCGCCGGGGTGCGGGTGCTGCTGGTCGGCATGCGCGCCCCCGCCAATTGGGGGCCGGATTACGAGCAGCAATTCAACGCCATATATCCCGATCTCGCCAAGCAATACGGCGTGCCGCTTTACCCCTTTTTCCTCGATGGCGTCGCGCTCGACCCGGCCTTGAACCAGCCCGACGGGCTTCATCCCAATGAAGCGGGGGTGGATGTCATCGTCGCGCGCATCGCGTCGGCTGTCGAAAAGCTGCTGAAATCCAAGCCCGCCAAGCCGTGAAGGGGGTTTCATGCTGCGCCTGTTCGTGGGAATCGGCCTGCCGCCGGAACAGAAGCTCGCGCTTTCGCTGATCGCTTCCGGGTTGCCGGAAGCCAAATGGGTCGATCCCGGGAATTATCATCTGACGCTGCGCTTCATCGGCGAGGTCGGCGAAAGCTTGGCGAGCGACGCCGATGCGGCGTTGGCCGGCATCCGCGCCCGGCGCTTCTCGCTGGCGCTGGCCGGCGTCGGACATTTCGGCACGCGCATGCTGTGGGCCGGGATCGAGAAGAATCCCGAGCTGATGCAGCTTCAGGCCAAGATCGAAACCGCGCTGATCCGCGCCGGGCTCGAGCCCGAGGGGCGGCGTTACGCGCCGCATGTGTCGCTGGCGCGGCTCATCGGCGCGCCCGGTCCGAAGCTGACGGGGTATCTGAGCCGGCACGCGCTGTTCCGCGCCGCGCCTTTCGCCGTCGATCGTTTCGCGCTGGTGGCGAGCTATCTCACCAAGGCCGGCCCGATCTATGAAGACCAGGCGGAGTACGAGTTGAAGGGGTAGGCGTAGCCCAATAAGGGCGAAGCAAATGGAAACCCGCGCGAAACCGGTCCGACCGGCCCTGAAAAAGTAATCGCGGCCGGGGCAACTGAGGGGGGATTGCCGCCGGCCGCGACCTTCGCGCGCGATAGTCGATCAATAACCAGGAGCAAAGCGCCGCCGCGACCGGGATTTGCACAAACCCTTGGCGGTGCCCCTCGAAACGCTTTTCGACGCGTCCAACATAGGCCCGCCAACTTAATCAACCATGAAACCAACCGGTTTGCCGGAAATAATCGCCGACAATTTTAGCTAAATTGACGGCATTAAGCGCCCAAAAACTCGGGTTTCGGCTTTTATACGGACAAATTTCATTCAATTTTTTTCCATTTTAATTTCAGTTTAAGAATTTAGACAGACAATCCCGCTCGTTTAATTGAACGCGTTCCAACCGCATTACTCCTGGAGACACCGACCATGAAGACCCTTGTGAAGCTTTTTCAGGACGAGTCCGGCGTCAACGCCATCGAGTATGGCCTGATCGCCGCCCTCATCGCCGTCGTCATCATCAGCACCATCACCACCCTCGGCACGAACCTGAAGACCACCTTCAACAGCGTTGCGACCAACCTGTAATCGGCATCGGCGCCTAAGGCGCTGAAAAGAAACCCCCGATCCTCGGACCGGGGGTTTTTTGTTTTCGTGAAGCGCTAGGGCGCGACGCCGAGGCGCTGCAAGCCTTGATTCGAACCGTCTTTTCTCGGATCGAGCTTGAGCGCGGCGCGGTAATCCGCGATGGCCTGGTCGCGCTGGCCGAGCTGCTCGTAAATCTCCGCCCGGGTTTCGATGAAATCGGGATTGTCCGGTGTCATGGCGATGGCCTTGTCGGCGTCGGGCAGGGCTTTGGCGTCCTCGCCCTTCAGGTGATAGGCCCAGGCGCGGTCGATGTAATACAAATCGTCCTTGTAAGACGCCTCCGGCGGATGGCGCGCGATGGCTTGCGTGAAATCCGCGATGGCGGTGTCATACTGGTTGAGGCGCATATAGGCGATGGCGCGGTTGTTGTAATAGGAATCGAGGTCGCCGCTCTTGGTGGCCGGCGATTCGATGATGTTTGTGCAAGCCGCGATTTCCTGCTGCGGCGTATAGGTTCCGTTGATGCCCGCGCAAACCGCCCAATTTTCGTCGGCCGCGCCCGGCGCCGCGTGAAGCGCGGTCATGAGCGCCAAAACCGATCCGATCAAAATTCCGCGCATGCCCTCTCCCGCTCCGCTGCGGTCGCGGGTGGCAGTCATCCGCACCGCTGCCCGTTGGCGTCGATTATATAGAAAAAATAGGAAACACCGCCGCGGCTACTCGCAGTGGAAATCCGCCTCGACGCCCGGAGCCTCCCAGATACTGGTGGCGGGGCAGGTCGCGCGTTGAATCAAGGTCGCGCTTTTTCTCATCTTCGAGCAATAGGTCTGGGCCTGGTTGACCGCATCCTGCCAATTGCCGCCTTGCGACATGCAGATCGACACCATGGTCGGTGTCGAGGCTATGACATTGGTTTGGGCGGAGCAGCCGCACAGGACGAGGAGGGCCGCCGCCGCGAGGATCTTGAGAGCACGCATAGGTGGCATTAATGCATGCGGCCCGACGCGATGCAAGATTTTGGTATGAAACCGCCCATCCGGCTCATGCCCTGTTTCATGGTGGCGCCTTTGCAGACCGCCCTGCGTCGAGGCGCGGTTTTTTTATGCGCTTCTTTATATTGCGCTACGCGGTTGTTTGTCCCGCGCCCTGACTGAACTGCGCGGGAAATCTCTGGCGCATGACCCAGGGGCGGTTGTCCTCGGCGGGCTGGTAGAAAACGTCGAATTCGCCGAAGGCCTTGGCCCAGTCCTCGGCTTTGGCGCGCACGCCGTCCACTTCGAAACTGTCGAAACCGGCACGGAGCATGAACAAAAGCTGGTCGCGCAGCACCTCGCCGGTGGCGCGCAACGCGCCCTTGTAGCCCAG
>DATNMV010000204.1:0-3967 GCA_035602175.1 Allostellaceae bacterium | reverse complement strand
TAACCGGCCATGCGCTTCATCCAGTTGATGTCGCCGCCGGCCGAGAAAGCCTTGCCCGCCCCGGTCAGCACCACGACGCGCACGCTGCCGTCCGCGCCGAGAGTCCGGAAAGCCCCGGCCAACTCCGCGATCAGCGCGTCGTCAAAGGCGTTGCGCACATCCGGCCGGTTGAGAGTGAGGGTGACGACGCCGCGCTTGTCGGCGGCCAACAGGATCGCGCTCATATCACATCCGGAAGACGCCGAAGCGGGTGGGCTCGATCGGCGCGTTGAGGCTGGCCGAAATCGACATGGCGAGCACACGGCGCGTTTCCTTGGGGTCGATCACGCCGTCATCCCACAGCCGTGCGCTGGCGTAATAGGGATGGCCCTGGGTCTCGTATTGCTTGCGGATCGCGGCCTTGAAGCTTTCCTCCTCCTTCTTGCTCCATTTTTTGCCGCGCGCGCCCGCCCCATCGCGCCGCACCGTGGCCAGCACATTGGCCGCCTGCTCGCCGCCCATCACCGAGATGCGCGCATTGGGCCAGGTCCACAGAAAGCGCGGCGCATAGGCGCGGCCGCACATGGCGTAATTGCCGGCACCGAAGCTGCCGCCGATGATGACGGTGAATTTGGGCACGTTGGCGCAGGCTACCGCCGTTACCATCTTGGCGCCGTCCTTGGCGATGCCGCCAGCCTCGTATTTCTTGCCGACCATGAAGCCGGTAACGTTCTGCAGGAAGACCAGCGGAATGCCGCGTTGCGCGCATAGTTCAATGAAATGAGCGCCCTTGAGCGCGCTTTCCGAGAACAGAATGCCGTTATTGGCGACGATACCGACAAGGTAGCCCCAGATGCGCGCGAAGCCCGTGACCAGGGTCTCGCCATAAAGCGGCTTGAACTCGTCGAATTCACTGCGGTCGACGATACGCGCGATCACCTCGCGCACGTCATAGGATTTGCGCGCATCGGACGGCACGATGCCGTAAAGCTCCTCGGCCGGATAAAGCGGTTCTTGTGGCGTTTGACTCTCGATTCCGGCGCGCTTGGCGCGGTTGAGATTGCCGACGATGCGCCGCATCAATTCCAGCGCCTGGGCGTCGTCCTCGGCGATCTGATCGGCGACACCCGATTGCCTGGCGTGCACCTCGGCGCCGCCCAATTCCTCGGCCGAAACGGTCTCGCCGGTGGCGGCCTTCACCAGGGGCGGCCCGCCCAGAAAGATGGTGCCCTCGCCGCGCACGATGATGCTCTCGTCCGACATCGCCGGCACATAGGCGCCGCCGGCGGTGCAGGAGCCCATGACCGCCGCGATCTGCGGCACGCCCAAGGCGGAGAGCGTCGCCTGGTTGTAGAAGATACGGCCGAAATGATCGCGGTCGGGAAAGACCTCGTCCTGGGCCGGCAGAAAGGCGCCGCCGGAGTCGACCAGATAGAGGCAAGGCAGGCGGTTCTCGCGCGCGATCTCCTGAGCGCGCAGATGCTTCTTCACCGTGATCGGATAATAGGTCCCGCCCTTGACCGTGGCGTCGTTGGCGATGACCACGCATTCATGCCCCATCACCGGGCCGATGCCGGCGACGATGCCGCCCGCCGGCACCTCGTCGGGATAAAGGCCGAAACCGGCCAGCGCCGAGAATTCCAGGAACGGCGCGCCCGGATCGAGCAGCAGGCGAATGCGCTCGCGCGGCAGCAGCTTGCCGCGCGCCAAATGCTTCTTGTGCGCCTCCTCGCCGCCGCCCTTGGCTATCGCGGCGAGACGCTTTTTCAACTCATCCGCCAGGCCCTTCATCGCCTTGGCATTGGCGCGAAAGGCCTCGGAGCGGGGATCGAGCGCGGATTTGAAGGCGGCCATCACGCGGTCTCCTCGAACAGTTCGCGGCCGATCAGCATGCGGCGGATCTCCGAGGTGCCGGCACCGATCTCATAGAGCTTGGCGTCGCGCAGCAGCCGCCCGGTGGGAAAATCGTTGATATAACCATTGCCGCCCAGCGCCTGGATCGCCTCGAGCGCCATCCAGGTCGCCTTCTCGGCGGCATAGAGGATGGCGCCGGCGGCGTCCTTGCGCGTGGTGCGGCCGCGGTCGCAGGCGCGCGCCACGGCGTAGACGTAAGCCTTGGCCGCATTCATCACGGTGTACATGTCGGCCAATTTGCCTTGCATGAGTTGGAATTCCCCGATGGGTTTTCCGAACTGCTTGCGTTCGTGAAGATAGGGGATCACCGCGTCGAGGCAGGATTGCATGATACCCAGAGGCCCACCTGCCAGTACCGTGCGTTCGTAATCGAGGCCGCTCATCAGCACCTTGATGCCCCCATTGAGCTTGCCCAACAGGTTCTCCTCCGGCACTTCGCAATCCTCGAAGACGAGTTCCGCCGTGGGCGAGCCGCGCATGCCGAGCTTGTCGAGTTTTTGCGCCGTCTTGAATCCCTTCATGCCCTTCTCGATCAGGAAGGCCGATATGCCCTTGGGCCCGGCCGAGGGATCGGTCTTGGCATAGACTACCAGCGTGTCCGCGTGTGTGCCGTTGGTGATCCACATCTTGCTGCCGTTCAGCACGTAGCGGCCACCCTTCTTTTCGGCGCGGGTCGCCATGCCGACCACGTCGGAGCCCGCCCCCGTCTCGCTCATGGCCAGCGCACCGACATGCTCGCCCGAAACGAGCCGGGGCAGATATTTGCGCTTTTGCGCGGCGGTTCCATTACGCCGGATCTGGTTGACGCAGAGATTGGAATGGGCGCCGTAGGACAGACCCACCGACGCGGAACCACGGCTCACTTCCTCCATTGCTACAACATGGGCGAGATAGCCCATGCCGGCGCCGCCGAATTCCTCCTCGACCGTAATACCGAGAAGGCCGAGCGCGCCCAAACGTGGCCAAAGCTGGCGCGGAAATTCGTCGCTGCGGTCGATTTCGGCGGCGATCGGCGCGATCTCGGCTGCGGCGAAGCCGCTCACGCTGTCGCGCAACATATCGATCTCGGCGCCGAGCTCGAAATCGAGCGTCGGGTAGCGATTGGCGGGCATGGTGCGGCACGTCTCCCCTTATGAGCCGCAGTCTAGCCGTCCATTACATTGCTGCAAGGATGGCGGAGGCCGGGGGATGGTAGGAGTGCGCTGCTCCTAGAATTCGGCAGGCCCCGTGTGAGGGGCAACCATGACGCCCAGGAGATATCCCGTGAAGAAACCGATAATCGCCATTTCCGCCCTTGCCCTGCTTGCCGGAGTCGGCGGCGGCGGTCTCATGACAACCGGCGCTTTCGCGCAAGCCACGCCGCCCGTGGCCAACGCCCCGGCCCAGACACCGATGACCAAGCCCGACCGGCCGCATTGGAGCGCCAGCCGACACATCGAAGGCCGCATCGCCTTTCTCAAGGCCGAGCTCGGCATCACGCCCCAGCAGCAGACGCAATGGGACAAGCTCGTCCAGGTGATGCGCGACAACGCCAAGGAGATGGACGCCGCCTTTACCCAGACGCGTGCTCAGGCCGCGGGCGCGACGCAGAACGCGGTGCAACGCCTCGAGGCGCGCGGCCGCTTTGCCGCGCTCAAGGTGAAGCAGTCGAGCAGCTTCCTGGCTGCCTTCCGCCCGCTTTACGACAGCCTGTCGGACCAGCAGAAGCAATCGGCCGACCAACTGATGGCGCCGCA
Source organism: Allostellaceae bacterium (assembly GCA_035602175.1). Lineage (GTDB taxonomy): Bacteria > Pseudomonadota > Alphaproteobacteria > ATCC43930 > CGMCC-115725 > REEB95. Next base: position 338 of record DATNMV010000204.1, on the reverse strand, counting down.
CCGGCATCATCACCACGACATGCACTGATTTTTTCTGCTGAGCGTGGTCAGCCTCCCGATCGGCCGCCATCCTCTCCGGCGGCCGATCACCCTTTACGGGCGATGAAATACGCCTTCATCGGATCGAAATAACTGCGCTGCCAGCCGCCGTCGCGATAACTGGTATGACCGTCGGGCACGTTGCTGTGACGCACGGTGACGCGCGTGCCGCCGGACGCCGGCTCCAAAACGACCTCGATCTGTGAATCGGGATCGGCGGCAGTGAATTTGGTGGTGCGCCAGGACTGCACGATCCGCTTGCCCGGATCGAGCGCCAGGTTCTTACCGGTGATATAGCC
>DATNMV010000203.1:0-8277 GCA_035602175.1 Allostellaceae bacterium | reverse complement strand
GGCCCAGCGTCTCGGGCCCGACCGGTACGCGAATGGGCGAGCCGGTATCGACCGCCTCCATGCCGCGCACGAGCCCGTCGGTCGTGTCCATGGCGACGGCGCGCACCGTGTTCTCGCCCAGATGCTGCGCCACCTCGAGCACCAGGGTCTTGCCCTGGTTTTTAACGCGCAGCGCGTTGAGGATCGACGGCAGATCGGCGTCGAATTTGACGTCGACGACCGCGCCGATGATCTGCGAGATGGAGCCGACATTGTTCTTGGCCATGGTGGGATTTCCTCTAAAGCGCCTCGGCGCCCGAAATGATCTCGATCAATTCCTTGGTGATGTAGGCCTGGCGCTGGCGGTTGTAGGTCATGTTCAAGCGATCGATCATCTCGCCGGCGTTGCGCGTGGCGTTGTCCATCGCCGTCATGCGCGCGCCCTGTTCGGAAGCCGCGTTTTCCAAGAGCGCGGTGAAAATCTGTATGCCGAGATGGCGCGGCAGCAGCGCGGCCAGGATTTCCTCTTCCTCGGGCTCGAATTCGTAAACCCCGACCTTGGCGGTGTCGGGCTTGTCCTTGCTCTCGGGAACCGCGAAGGGGATCAGTTGCTGCCTTGTGACGATCTGGCTGATGGCCGATTTGAAGCGGTTGAAGACGATGCTGCAGGCGTCGAACTCGCCGGCCTGGAAGCGCGCGACCAGAAGCGACGCGATGTCCTCGGCGGCGGCGAAGCTCAGCTTCGGCCGGCCCACCTCGGTCAGGCTTTCGACGATCTGCTTGGCGCGGTCGCGCTTCATGGCGTCGCGCCCCTTGCGCCCGACGGTGAGGATCTTCACCTGCTTGCCGGCGGCCTCCAGCTCGCGGATCTGGCGCCGGGCGTCGCGCAGGATGGTAGCGTTGAAGCCGCCGGCCAGGCCCCGGTCCGAGGTCGCGACCACCAGCAGATGCACCGCATCCTTGCCGGTGCCGGCAAGCAAGGGCGGCGCGTTGGGCATGCCCTTGAGATTGGCCGCGAGCGAACCCAGCATGCGCTCCATGCGCTCGGCATAGGGCCGCGCCGCCAGCGCCGCCTCTTGCGCGCGGCGCAGTCGCGAGGCGGCCACCATCTTCATCGCCGCGGTGATCTTCTGCGTCGAGCGGACGGAGCGGATGCGGACGCGGAGTTCCTTGAGGCTCGGCATCGTCTCAGGCGAAGTTCTTGGTGAAATTGTCGAGGAAGGCCGACAATTCCTTTTCGGTGTCGGCGGACAATTCCCGCTTGTCGCGGATGGCGTCGAGAATTTTCGGCGCCTTGGCCTTAATCTCGCCCAGCATCTGGGTTTCGAAGCGGGTGACATTCGCTATCTCGACCTTGTCGAGATAGCCCCTGGTGCCAGCGAAGATCGAGATCACCTGTTCCTCGACCGGCATCGGCTTGAATTGCGGCTGCTTCAAGAGCTCAGTCAGACGCGCGCCGCGCGCCAACAAACGCTGGGTCGCGGGGTCGAGATCCGAGGCGAACTGGGCGAAGGCCGCCATTTCGCGGTATTGCGCCAGCTCGAGCTTGATCTTGCCGGCGACCTGCTTCATCGCCTTGATCTGCGCCGCTGAGCCGACGCGGCTGACGCTGAGGCCGACGTTAATCGCCGGCCGGATGCCGCGGTAGAACAGCTCGGTTTCGAGGAAGATCTGGCCGTCGGTGATGGAAATGACGTTGGTCGGGATATAGGCCGAGACGTCGCCGGCCTGGGTCTCGATCACCGGCAGCGCGGTGAGCGAGCCTGAGCCGTGATCCGCGTTCATCTTGGCGGCGCGCTCCAACAAGCGCGAATGCAGGTAGAACACGTCGCCGGGAAAGGCCTCGCGTCCCGGCGGGCGGCGCAGCAGCAGCGGCATCTGGCGATAGGCGACCGCCTGCTTGGACAAATCGTCGTAGACGATGACGGCGTGCATGCCGTTGTCGCGGAAGAACTCGCCCATCGCGCAGCCGGCGTAAGGCGCCAGGAATTGCAGCGGCGCGGGCTCCGACGCGGTGGCGGCGACGACGATCGAATATTCGAGCGCGCCGAAATCGGCCAGGGTCTTGACGATCTGCGCCACGGTCGAGCGTTTCTGGCCGACCGCGACATAGACGCAATAAAGCTTCTTGCTTTCGTCGCCGCCGGCGTTGACCGCCTTCTGATTGAGGAACGCGTCGATCGCGACCGCGGTCTTGCCGGTCTGGCGGTCGCCGATGATGAGCTCGCGCTGGCCGCGGCCGACCGGCACCAGCGCGTCGATCGCCTTGAGCCCGGTCTGCACCGGCTCGTGCACCGAGCGGCGCGGGATGATGCCCGGCGCCTTGACCTCGACGCGGGTGCGCTTCACGTCCTTGAGCGGCCCCTTGCCGTCGATCGGATTGCCCAGCGCGTCGACCACGCGGCCCAGCAGCCCCTTGCCCACCGGCACGTCGACGATGGCGCCGGTGCGCTTCACCGTGTCGCCTTCGCCGATGCCGGTGTCGTCGCCGAAGATCACCACGCCGACATTGTCGGTTTCGAGATTGAGGGCCATGCCCTTGACGCCGTTGGGAAACTCGACCAGCTCGCCGGCCTGCACTTTGTCGAGGCCGTAAACCCGGGCGATGCCGTCGCCCACCGACAGCACCTGTCCGACCTCGGCCACGTCGGCTTCGGTGCCGAATTCGGATATCTGCTTCTTCAGGATGGCGGAGATTTCCGCCGCGCGGATTTCCATATCAACCGATCCCTTTCATCGCCAGCTCCAGCCGCCGGAGCTTGCTTTTGAGCGACGCATCGACCATGCGCGAACCCACCTTGATCACCAGGCCGCCGAGCAGGCCGGGATCGATCCGGAGATCGATCGCCACGTTGCCGCCGATCGCCTTACGCAGGCGCTCGTCGATCGCCTTGCGCTGCGCCTCGGACAATTCCTGCGCCGCGATCACCTGCGCCGTCACCTCGCCGCGCCGCGCCGCCAGGATTCCGAGGAAACCTTCGATCATGTCGGGCAGTGCGAACAGGCGCCGGTTGCGCGCGAGCAAGCCCAGGAAGTTGCGCGTCAGTTCCTTGAGCCCGGCGCGTTCCGCCAGCGCCGCCACCGCCTTGGCCTGATGATCGCGCGCCAGCACCGGGCTGCGGATCATGCGCCGCAGATCCGCGCTTTCGGCGACGAGGCCGCGCAGCGCCTTGAGATCATCGGCCACGGCGTCGAGTTCCTTGCGCTCGTCGGCGAGATCGAACAGCGCCGCCGCGTAACGCTCCGCCAGTCCGGAAACGCCTGCCGATTCGGATGCCACTTGAACTTGGTTCCCTTTTGGCCAGGGGCGAGACCGCCCTGGACAGCCCCACCGCGATGCGCTTTCCGGCGCGTTATCGCCGCCCGAAACCCCCGCGTGCGGCCCCGCCTGGAAAGCGGGCCGGTTCTAACATAGGGATATGACCCGCGCAACCCGGCGGGCCCGGCCAAAATGCCGCAACAATACAGCCGGTTAGATCACACGAAGCTGTAGGGATCGACGTCCACCTGGACGCGGATGGAGGATGGCGGCTTGGCGCGCGCCAGCCAGTCGCGCAACACCGTCTGGAGATTGGCGTTGCGCGGCGCCTTGACCAGAAAGCGCCGCCGGTGGCGGCCGCGCAGCTTCTCCAAGGGCGCGGGCGCGGGTCCCAGCACCTCGACGCCTTCGAGATGCGGCGCGGCCTTGGCGAAATCGCGCGCGGCGCGGTCGGCGGCATCCGCGTCGGGAGCGGACAAGATGATCGCGGCCAAACGGCCGAAGGGCGGCCAGCCGCCTTCGCGGCGCGAGCGGGCCTCGGCGGCGATAAAGCGGTCGCGGTCGTCGCTCACCAGCGCCTTCATCACCGGATGCTCGGGCATGAAGGTCTGGAGATAGACCAGGCCCGGGCGTTCGGCGCGCCCGGCCCGTCCCGCCACCTGATGGAGTAGCTGATATGTCCGCTCGGTCGCGCGCAGATCGCCGCCGGTCAATCCCAGATCGGCATCGACCACGCCGACCAGGGTCAACATGGGGAAATGGTGGCCCTTGGCCATCACCTGCGTACCGATCAGCACGTCGATGTCGCGGCGCTCGACACGTTCGAGCAGTTCCTCCATGGCGCGCGGACCGGACAGCGTGTCGCTCGCCATCACCTGCAGCCTGGCGGCGGGGAAACGCGCGGCCACTTCCTCGGCCAGGCGTTCGACCCCCGGGCCGCAGGGGGCGAAGCTGCCGGTTGCCTGGCACTGCGGACATTGCGGCGGCGGCGGCGCGGTATAGCCGCAGTGATGGCACAGCAACCGGCCGCGCTGGCGGTGCTCGATCAGCCAGGCGGTGCAGTTGGGGCATTGCAGGCGGAAGCCGCATTCGCGGCACAGCGTCAGTGGCGCATAGCCGCGCCGGTTCAGGAACAGCATCGCCTGCTCGCCCGCCTTGAGCGTGTCCTCGAGCGCGCGCACCAGCGACGGCGACAGGAAGCACTGGCGCTCGGGCTTGTCGCGGCGCAGATCAACCACGCGAATCTCGGGCAATTGCGCCGCGCCGTGCCGCGCCGGCAGATGAAGCCGCGCATAGCGTTGCTGTTCGACATTGACCGTGGTTTCGAGCGAGGGCGTGGCCGAAACCAGGACGATCGGAATCTGCGCGAGCGAGGCGCGCACCACCGCCATGTCGCGGGCGTGATAGATGACGCCTTCCTCCTGCTTGAAGGAGGTCTCGTGCTCCTCGTCGACCACGATCAGGCCAAGTTTGCGGAAGGGCAGGAACAGCGCGGAGCGCGCGCCCACCACCACCCGCGTCTGGCCTTCGGCGACCTGACGCCAGGTCGCGCGGCGCGAGGCCGGGCCGAGATCGGAATGCCATTCGGCCGGCGCCGCGCCGAAGCGTTTCGTAAACCGCGCCAGCAGCTGGGTCGAGAGCGCAATCTCGGGCAGCAGCACCAGCGCCTGCTTGCCCGCCGCCAGCGCCGCGGAGATCGCGTCGAAATAAACCTCGGTCTTGCCCGAGCCGTTGACGCCGTCGAGCAGCGTCACGGAAAATCCGCCGCGTTCCGCCTTGGTGGCCAGATCCTTGGCCGCCATCGCCTGCGCCGGAGACAGCGCCGGACCGGGAAGTTTCCAATCGGGCTGGGGCGGGAGAAACGGCGGCAGCTCGACCGCTTCAAGCCATCCCAACGCCGCCAGGCCCTTCACCACGCTTGTGCCGCAGGCGGCGCGCTTCGCGAGATCGGCCGATGTGGCGGCGGGTCCGCCGGCCAGCGCCTCGAGCACGCGGTGGCGCGCCGGTGTCAGTGCCTCGGATTCGGCGGCCAAGGCGCGCTCACCCGCCCGGCTCAAGACAAAGGCAGAGATGGCGCGCGGCGGTTGCAGCGCCGCGGGCACGCTCATCGCCATCTTGAGCACGGCGCCGGGCGGCGCGAGATTGTATTGCGCCACCCAATCGATGAAGCGGCGCAGCTCAGGTCGCAAGGGCGGCGCGGGAAGCCGTTCGGCCACCGGCTTGAGCTTGGCCTCGGCGACTTCGCCCGAATCCTTGCCCCAAACCACGCCGGTGACGCTGCGCCGGCCCAAGGGCACGCGCACGAAATCGCCCGGCGCGAGAGCGATACCATTAAGCGTGCGGTAATCATACGCTCCGGCGAGCGGCAGCGGCAACAGCACGCTCACGCGCCCCAAGACCAGGGCTTCGGAACTGGAATCACGGTCGGGCATGGGCTACACTCTGGACCAAAGGGTGACGCGCATGAAGTTTTTCATCGACACCGCCGACATCGCCGAGATTCGCGACCTGGCCGCGACCGGGCTGGTCGACGGCGTCACCACCAACCCGTCGCTGATCGCCAAATCGGGGCGCGACTTCCTCGAAGTGGTGCGCGAGATCTGCGCCGTGGTGCCCGGCCCGGTGAGCGCCGAGGTGGCCGCGACCGATCATCCCACCATGCTGGCCGAAGGCCGCAAGCTGGCGAAGATCGCCAAAAACGTGACGGTGAAGGTGCCGCTGACCAAGGACGGGCTCAAGACCTGCAAGACACTCTCATCCGAAGGCACCATGGTCAACGTCACGCTGTGCTTCTCCGCCGCGCAGGCGATTCTCGCCGCCAAGGCCGGCGCGACTTTCGTCTCGCCCTTCGTCGGCCGGCTCGACGACATCGGCGAGGACGGCATGGCGCTGATCGCCGACATCGTCCAGATCTACCGCAACTATCCCGAATTCAAGACCCAGGTGCTGGTGGCCTCGATCCGCCAGCCGATGCATGTGGTCCAGGCGGCGAAGCTCGGCGCCCATGTCGGCACCATTCCGCCCGCGGTGCTGCGCCAGCTTTTCCTCCACCCGCTGACCGACAAGGGGCTGGCGGCCTTCCTCGCCGATTGGGCCAAGACCGGCCAATCGATCCTGGGCGAGGCTAAAAAGCCCGCCGCGGCGGCCGAATAGGCAAGAGCCGCGCCGTGGACCGCACCAAGGACAAGCAAACCGCCGCATCGCCGCCGCCCACGGTGACGGTCGAGCGTTCCGCCAACGCCACCGAGGTGATCGCCTTCCTGCGCCGCAATCCGGATTTCTTCGTCCTGCATCCCGAGATTCTCGACCTGCTGACGCCGCCGGCGACGCCGCGCGGCGAAGGCGTGGTCGACATGCAGCAATTCATGCTGAAGCGCCAGCGCGACGACATCGCCAAGCTCAAAGGCCAGCAGCGCTCATTGATCGGCACGACACGCGCCAACCTCGCCAGCCAGACCCGCGTCCATACCGCGGTCCTGACCCTGCTTTCGGCGTCGAGCTTCGAACAGCTGATCCAGATCGTCACCACCGACCTCGCCATGCTGCTCGACGCCGACGTGGTCACGATCGGCGTCGAGGGCAACGGCGCCCGGCACCGCCTGTCGCATCAGGGCGTGCAGATCCTGGAAACCGGCACGGTCGACCGCGTGCTGGGGCCGGAACGCGACGTGGCGCTGTTCACCGACGTCGCCGGCGATCCCGCGCTGTTCGGCGGCGGCGCCGATCTGGTGCGCTCGGCGGCGTTGCTGCGGCTGTCGGTCAGCCGCACCGCCCCGGCGGGGCTGTTGTGCATCGGCACGCGCCGACCGGGCCGCTTCCACCCCGGCCAGGGCACCGAGCTGTTGGGCTTCCTCGCCCGCTCGCTCGGCATCACCATCGCCGCCTGGCTCGACCTGCCGGCGTGAAGACCGGCCGCAAACCCGCCCAGGCCTTCCGACCCGACCCGACCCCGTTGCGCCGTTTCGCGGCGACGAATGACTTGGTTGAGGCGATCTCCGCCTGGCAAAGCTGGCTCATGCACGAGAAGCGCGCCTCGCCTCATACCGTCGCCGCTTACGGCCGCGACCTAGCGGGGTTTCTCGAATTCCTCACCGGTCATCTCGGCGGAGTGGCGAGCCTCGACAAGCTGGAGACGCTGGCGCCGGTCGATTTCAGGGCGTTTCTCGCGCACGGCATGCGTGCAGGCCGCAAGCACAGCACCGCCGCGCGCAAGCTGTCGGTGCTGCGGGGATTCTTCCGATTCCTCGCCAAGCGCAAAATCCTGTCCAACGTGGCGCTGGCCGCGATCCGCAGCCCCAAGCTCGACAAGCCGGTGCCCAAGGCCTTGACCGAGCGCGAGGCGGGCGAGGCGCTGGCGCAAATATCCGCGCTCGAAGCCAAGCCGTGGATGGGCAAGCGCGATCTCGCCATCATCATGCTGCTTTACGGTTGCGGCTTGCGGCTGTCGGAGGCGCTGGCGCTGACGCGCGGCGAGGCGCCGGAGCCGGACGGCCTGCTGCGCATCACCGGCAAGGGGGCCAAGACGCGCCTCGTGCCGGTGCTGCCGGCGGTGGCGGCGGCGGTGAAGGATTATCTCGCCGCCTGCCCGCTCGATCTCGGTCCGGCCGATCCGCTGTTCGTGGGCGCGCGGGGATCGACGCTCAATCCGCGCATGGTGCAGGGTCAGATGGCCAAGCTGCGCGCGAGCCTCGGCCTGCCGGACCATGCCTCGCCCCACTCGTTGCGTCACAGCTTCGCCACGCATCTCTTGGCGGGCGGCGGCGATCTGCGCGCCATCCAGGAATTGCTCGGCCATGCAAGTCTCTCGACCACGCAGCGCTACACCGCGCTCGACGCAGCCCGTCTCTTAGCCGTTTACGACAAATCGCATCCGCGCGCCAAGGGCTAGAGCTTGCGGATGGCGAGCAACGCCGTCAGCGAGCCCAGCCCCATGGTGACGAAGCCCAAGCCCCAGGCAAGATGGCTGGCACTTCCCCCGGCGGCGTCGAGCACCACGCCCACGGCCAAGGGCCCGGCCACGCCGCCGACGAAACCGATCA
>DATNMV010000202.1:0-6327 GCA_035602175.1 Allostellaceae bacterium | reverse complement strand
CCGCCGGATCAATCGCAAGCCCAGCCGCAACCGGCGCCGGATCAGAACCAGCCGCCGCCCGAGGCCGAGCTGCCGGATGCCGCCGGTTTTCCCGCCTTCATCCAGGGTTTCCGCCAGGACGCGTTGGCCCAGGGTATCTCGGCCGCCACGCTCGACCGCACCCTGACCGCGGCCAGGTTTCTGCCGCATGTTATCGAGCTCGACCGGCGTCAGCCCGAACTTACGCTCACGTTCCAGGATTATATCGACCGGGTGGTGACGCCGGATCGGATCGACGCCGGCCGCGCCAAGCTGATCGAGAACAAGCCATTGCTCGACCGGGTGTCCGCGCGCTACGGCGTGCAGCCGCAATACATCGTCGCGCTGTGGGGCATCGAGACCAATTTCGGCCATTCCACCGGGGGCTATTCGGTGATCTCGGCGCTGGCGACGCTGGCCTATGAAGGCCGGCGCGCCACCTTCTTCCGCAAGGAGCTGATCAACGCCCTGATCATGGTCGACCAGCGGCATGTCGATCCGCGCGCCATGACCGGTTCCTGGGCCGGAGCGATGGGCGAGAGCCAGTTCATGCCGTCGAGCTTCTTGGCCTATGCGGTGAGTTGGAAGGGCGGCGCCGCGCCCGATATCTGGCACAAGCGCGAGGACGTGTTCGCATCGATCGCCAATTACCTGGCGCAAGCCGGCTGGCACGGCGATCAGGGCTGGGGCATCGCGGTGGCGTTGCCGCCGAATTTCGACGCGTCGCTGGTCGGGCTGAGCCAGAAAAAATCGCTAAACGATTGGGCCGTGATGGGTTTGACGCAATCGAGCGGAGCGGCGTTGCCCGACCTGTCCCTGAACGCCGCGCTCATCGAGCCGGCGGGCGCCGACGGCCCGGCCTTTCTGGTGTTCGATAATTTCCGCGCCATCCTGAAGTGGAACAACTCGAGTTTCTTCGCCACCGCCGTCGGATACCTTGCGGATGGCATCGATTGACACTACAGTCGCTCGAAATCTCGCCCCTTATCGCGATCCCCGCCCGGACGATGTTTGACCGTTTTGCTCCTGTCCTCGGCCTCGTCGGTCTGGCCTTGGCGCTGGCCGGCTGCTCGGGAAGTCCGGGGAGTTCCGGTCCCGCGCCCAACGGCCAGGGCTATTACAAAATCGGCAACCCGTACCAGATCGACGGCGCCTGGTATTACCCGAACATCGATTGGACCTACGACGAGACCGGCGTCGCCTCGTGGTACGGTTCGCCCTTCCACGGCAAATACACCGCCAACGGCGAGCTCTACGACATGAACGCGGTGACCGGGGCGCACCGCACCTTGCCGATACCCAGCATCGTGCAAGTGACCAACCTCGACAACGGCCGCACCATCCAGGTGCGCATCAACGATCGCGGCCCCTACGCGCGCGGGCGAATCATCGACGTGTCCCGCCGCGCGGCGCAGCTGCTGGGATTCGAAAACATCGGCACCGCCAAGGTGCGGGTGAAGATCCTGGTCCAGGAAACCATGCAGGCGCAGAGCCTGGCGCAGGGCAATGGCGGCCCCGAATTGGCGACGGCGCCGTTGGTCGCGCTGCCGGTGACCAAGGTGAGCACGGAATCGCTCACGCCCCCGGCGCAAAACGGCGGTGCCGCCGCGCCGCCGCCGCTCGCCGATGAAACTCGTCCGGCGCAGCAGCTCGCGCTCGGCCCGCCGGCCGCCGCCGCGGCACCGGTGGCATCCCCGCCGAACACCGCAATTACGACCTTGCCGGTCGAAGCGACGCATATGTATATCCAGGCCGGGGCCTTCGGCAGCGCCGACAACGCCGCGCGGCTCAAGCAGCGGCTCGACGGCATCGGCAACGTCCAGGTGACCAGCGCCAAGGTCAACGGCATGGAAATCTATCGCGTGCGGCTCGGCCCGATCGACAACGTCGGCGAGGCCGACAGCCTGTTGAACAAGGTCATCAACAGCGGCGTGAGCGATGCCAAGATCGTGGTCGATTGAGGCGGGAGCCTGGCCTATCATCCGGTCCGTCACGAAACGAAGAGCAAGAAGATGAATTTCATTCCTCCCCGCCTGATCGCCCTGTCCCTGCTGCTGGCGGGCGCCGTTCCGGCCTGGGCCGCGCCGCCCACCATCGACACCTCGGCGCGCAACGCCTACATCGTCGATTTCGATACCGGCGCGGTGCTGTTGGACAAGGGCGCGGATCAGCGCATGCCGCCCGCTTCGATGAGCAAGATGATGGCGGAATACGTCGTGTTCGATTTTCTCAAGAGCGGCAAGGCGACGCTCGACGACATGCTGCCGGTGAGCGAGAAAGCGTGGAAGACCGGCGGCTCCAAGATGTTCGTGCCGTTGAACCAGAAGGTGCGGCTGGAAGATCTGTTGCGCGGCATGATCATCCAATCGGGCAATGACGCCTGCGTCGTGCTGGCCGAGGGGCTGGCCGGCAGCGAGGCTGCCTTCGTCGAGCTGATGAACCAGAAGGCGCGCGATCTGGGTATGACCGGCAGCCACTTCGCCAACGTCAACGGCTTGCCCGACCCGGACGAGTACATGACCGCGCGCGACCTGGCCACGCTGGCGCGGCACTTGATCGCCGATTTCCCGGAATACTACCACTACGATTCCGAGAAGGATTTCACCTACAACGGCATCAAGCAGGGCAACCGCAATCCGCTGCTCTACGAGGACATCGGCGCCGACGGCCTCAAAACCGGGCACACCGACGAAGCCGGTTATTGCCTCACCGCCTCGGTCATCCGCGCCGGGCGGCGCATCATCGTGGTGCTGGCCGGCATGAACACCATGAAGGAGCGCGGCAGCGAGGGCGACAAGCTGATCGAATGGGCCTATCGCGTGTATAACGACTACCACCTGGTGAAGGCGGGCGACGTTCTCGACCAGGCGCCGGTGTGGATGGGCGAGGTGGGCCAGGTGCCGGTGACGGTGCGGCAGGACGTGACCGTAACCCTGCCGCGCGCCTTGCGCGACGGCATGCAGGTCAAGGCGGTCTATGACGGGCCGGCGAAGGCGCCGGTGGCGCAAGGCCAGACCGTGGGCAGCTTGGTGATTGCCGCGCCCGACGTGCCGACCGTCCAAGTGCCGTTGGTCGCATCACAGCCGGTGGCCCCGCTCAGCGCGTTTGGCCGCATGGCGGCCGCCGCGGGCTATCTCGTCTTCGGGAAACGCAACTGAACTCCGGCAAAACCGAACGCGGCCGTTTCATCACCTTCGAAGGCGGCGAGGGCGCCGGCAAATCGACCCAGGCGCGGCTTTTGGCCGAGGCGCTCGGCAAGGCCGGCATCAAGACCGTGGTGACGCGCGAACCCGGCGGCTCGCCCGGCGCCGAGGAAATCCGCAACCTGCTGCTCGCCGGCGACACCGCGCGCTGGGACGCCGAGACCGAGGCGCTGCTGATGATGGCGGCGCGGCGCGACCATCTCATCCGGACCATCCGTCCCGCGCTGGCGTCGGGACATTGGGTGGTGTGCGACCGGTTCCTGGATTCGACCGAAGCCTATCAGGGCTTCGGCGGCGGCATTCCACGCGAGCGTATCCGCGAGCTCTATCGCCTGATCGCCGGGGATTTCGCGCCCGATTTGACCCTGATCCTCGATCTGCCGGTCGAGCTCGGCCTGAAGCGCGCCCAGACCCATACGCGTTTCGAGCGCATGGGCCACGATTTCCACGAGCGCATGCGCTCGGGATTCCTCGACATCGCCCAGCGCGAGCAAAAACGCTGCGTCGTCATCGACGCGCGGGAGGATCTGGCCGCGGTCGCGCTGGCGGTCAAGGCGGCGGTGCGCGAGCGGCTTCAGGCCGCGCTTTGATATAAGATGGCGGCATGAGCGAGGAAGATTTCGAGGAACCTTCCGGCGACAGCGAGGGACCGGAACTGCCGCCTCCGCGCGAGAACGCGGAGCTGGTGGGCCACGATGCCGCGCAATCGCTGCTGTTGTCGGCCTACAATTCGGGCCGCTTGCCCCATGCCTGGCTGATCGCCGGGCCCAAGGGGGTCGGCAAGGCGACGCTGGCTTACCGTTTCGCCCGCTTTCTTTTGGCCGAACCGCCGGCCGGCGGGCTGTTCGGGGCGCCGCCCAAAGCCGACTCGCTGGCGATTGCGGCCGACCACCCGGTGTTTCGCCTGGTGGCCTCGGGCGGTCATCCCGATCTTTTGGCGGTCGAGCGCGGCTGGGACGTCAAGCGCAAGCGTCTCAGAAGCGAAATCGTGGTCGACGACACCCGCGCCATCGCCGCCTTCCTGCATCTCACCTCGGCGCAAGGCGGCTGGCGGGTGGTGATCGTCGACGGCGCCAACGACATGAATCGTAATGCTGCCAATGCCTTGCTGAAGGTTCTTGAGGAGCCACCCAAGCGCGCGGTGCTGCTGCTGACCAGCGAGAGCCCGGGGCGGCTGTTGCCGACCATCCGCTCGCGCTGTCGCATACTTCACTTGAAGAAACTTCCTGAGACAATTGTTTCTGAAGCAATCATGCGTCAAAGCCCCGACCTGGCACCGGTCGATGCGCTGGCCCTGGCCCAACTCGCCGAAGGCAGCATCGGCCGCGCCTTGATCCTGGCGGCGATGGACGGCCTCGCCATCCACCGCGACATGTACCGGATTTTGGGCGAAATCCCCCGGATCGACACCGAATCGCTCTACGGCTTCGCGGAAAGGCTGGCGCGCGGCGAGGGCCAGGGTTTCCGTCTGCTGGCCGAGCTTTTGCCTGGGGCGCTGACGCGCATGATCGAACTGGCCCTGGGGCAGGGCGCGGGAACGCCGCCCGCCGAGCGCGAGACCCTGGCGCGGCTAGCGGCGCGGCGCGGCCTCGACCAATGGGTGGAGGTTTGGCGGAAAATCTGCCATCTCTTCGCGGCTGCAGAGGGCATCGAGCTCGACCGCAAGCAGGTCGTGGTCAACGCCTTCTTCGCGCTCGAAGAAGCGGCGCGCTGAACCCTTCCGTTCGAGGATTATCAAATGGCCGGCGGCAAGCCGTTCTACATCACCACGCCGATCTACTACGTCAATGATTCGCCGCATCTGGGCCATGCCTATACCTCGGTGGCGTGCGACGCGTTGGCGCGGTTCATGCGGCTCGATGGGCGCCGGGTCCTGTTTCTCACCGGCACCGACGAGCATGGTCAGAAGGTGGCGAAATCGGCGCGCGACGCGGGCGTGGCGCCGCAGGAATTCTGCGACCGCGTATCGCAGAATTTCCGCGCCATGACCAAGCTGATGGACATCTCCAACGACCAGTTCATCCGCACCACCGAACCGCGCCACGTCACGGCGTGCCAGGCGCTGTGGCGGGAACTGGAGAAACGCGGCGAGATCTATCTCGGCCGTTTCAAGGGCTGGTATTCGGTGCGCGACGAGGCGTTCTACGAAGAGAGCGAGCTGGTCGGCGGCAAGGCGCCGACCGGCGCGGACGTCGAATGGGTCGAAGAGGAAAATTACTTCTTCAAGCTCTCCGCCTGGCAGGACAGGCTCCTGGCCTATTACGACGCGCATCCCGATTTTATCGCGCCCAAATCCCGCCGCAATGAGGTGGTGAGCTTCGTCAAGGGCGGGTTGAATGATCTTTCGGTTTCGCGCACCAGTTTCGATTGGGGCGTGCCCGTGCCGGGCAACTCGAAGCACGTGATGTATGTCTGGCTCGACGCGCTAACCAATTACCTGACGGCGGTGGGCTATCCCGACACCGGCGCCGCCGACTACAAGACCTTTTGGCCCGCCGATATCCACGTGGTGGGCAAGGACATCGTGCGTTTCCACTGCGTCTATTGGCCCGCCTTTCTCATGGCCGCGGGCCTCGAAGTGCCCAAGCGGGTTTTCGCCCATGGCTGGTGGACGGTCGAAGGCCAGAAGATGTCCAAGTCGCTCGGCAATTTCATCGCGCCCCAGCAGCTGGTCGAGCAATACGGCGTCGACGCGGTGCGTTATTTCATGCTGCGCGAGCTGCCCTTCGGCGCCGACGGTGATTTTTCGCGCCGCGCCGTGGTCGGCCGCATCAACGGCGATCTCGCCAACGATTTCGGCAATCTGGCGCAGCGCGTGTTGTCGATGGTCCAGAGCTATTGCGGCGGCAAGCTCCCGGAGCCCGGCGCGTTCAAGGCGGCGGACGAGAATCTTCTGGCGTCCGCGCGCGGCTTGCTGGCGAAGGCGCGGACGGAGATGGCCGAGCCCGCCTTTCACCGCGCGCTCGAAACCATCTGGCAGGTGGTGGGCGCCGCCAACCGCTATGTCGACGAGCAGGCGCCCTGGACGCTGCGCAAGACCGACACGGTGCGGCTGGGAACCGTGCTCTACACGCTGGCGGAAACCATCCGGCACCTCGCCATCCTG
>DATNMV010000201.1:0-19190 GCA_035602175.1 Allostellaceae bacterium | reverse complement strand
CGAACCGACTTGTGGAATGGGATCGAACGGCCGCGCACGCTCTTGCGCCGGGCCGCCCATCTGGCCGAGGCCGCGGCGCTGGTCGCGGTCATGACGGTGTTCGCCGTTCTGCCGGTCGATTGGGCGTCGCGGCTCGGCGGCTTAATCGGCCGGACAGTCGGCCCGCATCTCGGCCTGTCGCGCCGCGCGCGCGCCAACATCAATCGCGCGATGCCCGCCAATGACGAGGCCGAGAACCGGCGCATCCTGCGCGGCATGTGGGACAATCTCGGCCGGGCGGTGGCGGAATATCCGCATCTCGATTGGATCTGCGCCGCCGAATCCGGCCGGGTCGAGATCGTCAATGAAGGCGCGGTGACCGAATTGCTGACCGACGGCAAACCCGGCATCGTCTTCGGCGGCCATTTCGGGAATTGGGAGGTCGGTCCGTCGACTATCCACCGTCTGATGGGCCCGTCGCTGGTTTCGGTCTATCGCGGCGCGAACAATCCGCTGGTCGACCGACTGTTGCGTCATTGGCAGCGTTCGCGCCGCGCCGTCGCCAAGGGCGCGGAGGGCGGCCGCGATCTGCTCCGCCATCTCAACCGCGGCGGTCACGTTGCCATGCTGGTCGATCAGAAGCTGAACGACGGCATCGCTGTGCCGTTCTTCGGCCGCGACGCCATGACCGCGCCGGCGATCGCCCGCCTGGGCCTGCGTTTCGGCTGTCCAGTGGTGCCGATCCGCACCGAAAGGCTGCGCGACGCGCGCTTCCGCTTTACTGTCCTGTCCCGGCTCGAAATCGCCGATACCGGCGACGCAGCGGCCGACGTGCTGACGGTCATGACGCGCGTCAACGCCATGATCGAAAGCTGGATCCGCGCCCGGCCCGAGCAGTGGCTTTGGCTGCACCGGCGCTGGGCGAATTAGCCGCGGCGCTCCAACGCTAGAACGAAATCACGGCGAGCAGGAGTACGCCTGGATCGCGCAGCTCTTGCCGGCGCGGGCGGTGCAGGCGGACATGGCGGCGTTCTCGGCTTCGCCCTGCGTCGAGCCCTTGCCGGAGGCGACGGTGTTGCCGGCCCCTGCCGCAACGGCGGCGCAAGCATGCGAGAAGCTGATCACGAGTTTGCAGTCGTCGCCGTTCTGTTTGCAGTATGACAGCGCCGTTTTATCGGCCTCGTCGGCGCTGCTCTTGCCGTAGGCCCAGCCGGAGGCGGTGCTGCCCGCGCCATAGGCGATGGCGCCATAACTGCCGCTGGGATTGGATGAATTCCATCTGTTGTACTCCACCCCGCCGGGGCGGCACATGTCTTCGCAGTTGTTATGGCAGTTCTGTTCTTCCTGGGTCACCGAAGCCAGGCAATTGAACTGGTCCAAGCAGTAATCGTAGCAGTTATCGGCGGCCGGGACGGGTTGCGCCGCCACGCCGATGATGGCGACCAAGGCCGGAAGCAAGAGCCAGCGCCATTTCATGTGACAGCCCCTTCGCCGGAACGGTCGCATAGGGCAGGGCGGCATTTCAAGCCCCGGAATTCCGCCAGCCCCGGATGATCTTTTCCATGGCATCAAGCCCCAAGGTGAGCGCGCCGGGGCCGGGCTGAAGGATGATCGCCGATTTGATCTCGTGAAGCTGCCCGTCGCGCACCGCCGGCACTCGGGCGAAGCCCGGCCGCGCCGCGAAACGCTCGGGCCGGAATTTCTTGCCGCACCAGGAGCCAATGACGATATCAGGCGATGCGGCGACGATTTCTTGAGGCGAGACCAGGCGCTCGCTCGCGATCCCCTGATGCGCGCGCTGGGCGAACACGTCCTCGCCGCCGGCGGCCTCGATCAGTTCCGACACCCAACGGATGCCGCAGATCGCCGGCTCGTCCCATTCCTCGAAATAGACGCGCGGCCGGATTTTCAGTTTCGCGCCGCGCTTGCGCGCGGCGGCGAGGCGCTTTGCGAGCGAGGATGCCAGATTCTCTGCCTTCTTCTCCGTGCCGACGAGCCGGCCCAGAGTGCGGATCATGGCGAGGATTCCGGCGATGTCGCGCTGGTTGAAGACATGAATCTCGATCCCAGCCTTGACCAGGTCGCGCACGATCTCGGCCTGGAGATCGGAAAAGCCCAGCACCAGATCGGGTTTCAAGGCCAGGATACGATCGACATGGGCGGTGGTGAAGGCGGCGACACGCGGCTTGCGCCGCGCCTCGGCCGGCCGCACGGCATAGCCGGTGACGCCGGCGATGCGCGCGTCCGCGTCCAGCAGATAGAGCGTCTCCACCGTCTCGGCGGTGAGGCAGACGATGCGCGCGGGGGTGGGTGGCCGCAGCGCCCGAGGCGTGGAAACGGACCGAGAGTGGGACCGCATGAAGCGATGCTAGCGGCGGGGAGGGCGGCTGCGAAGGCGGATGATGGTGCTGCCGCTCAGGATTGAACTGAGGACCTCTCCCTTACCAAGGGAGTGCTCTACCACTGAGCTACGGCAGCGTCCCTAGAAACCGGGCTTGAAACCCGGGCCGGAATAGACGAGGTGGGCGGCTTTGGCAAGCCCGGCGCCTCAAGGCCCGGGCATTTTCTTGACGGCATCCCGCCCGGCCCGCACCTTAGGCCTCATGACCGTAAAAGATAAGCCAATGTCCGGGCAGGACCCTGTTGGCGCGGCCAAAGCCGCTTCCGCGTCCGCGCCCGCGACATCGAGCTCTCCCTGGAGTCCGTTCCGCCACAGAACCTTCGTTGTACTGTGGACCGCCACCGTCGTCTCCAACGTCGGCGGCTGGATGTACAGCGCCGCATCCGGCTGGCTGATGACCGGCCTTAATCCGGATCCGTTGACGGTGGCGCTCGTTCAAGTCGCCACCACCCTGCCGATGTTCCTGTTCGCGCTTCCCGCTGGCGCGCTGGCCGATATCGTCGACCGGCGGCGTTTCCTGGTCGGCGTCGAAATCTTGATAACCGCGGTCTCGGCGGTGTTTGCGTTCCTGGTCTGGATCGGCGCGGTAACGCCGCTGACACTGTTGGTGTTCACGTTTCTCGCGGGCATTGGCGGCGCGCTGGAGGCCCCGGCATGGCAGGCGATCGTGCCGGCGCTGGTGCCGAAGCGCGACTTGCAACCGTCGATCGTCTTGAACGGCGTCGGCTTCAATATCAGCCGCGCCATCGGCCCCGCTTTGGGCGGCGTCATCGTCGCCGCATGGGGTATCGCCGCGCCGTTCTGGCTCAATGCCGTCAGCAATCTCGGCGTCATCGCGGGACTGGTGTGGTGGCGCACACCGCAAACCACCGGCCGGCAGCTGCCCGCCGAACGATTCTTAAACGCCAATCGCATCGGCCTGCGTTATGCGCGAAACAATCCGCATTTGCGCGCAACCCTGATACGGGGGGTGGGCTTCTTTCTCTTCGCCAGCGCTTATTGGGCGCTCCTGCCGCTCGTGGCCCGAACGCAGATCGTGAGCGGTCCGGGATTATACGGCATTCTGCTCGGCGCCATCGGCGCCGGCGCCCTAATCGGCGCCTTTGGGCTGCCCTGGCTGCGGCGCTGGCTTGGGCCAGACCGGCTGGTGGCGGCGGGTACGGTCGGAACCGCCCTGACGATGACGCTCTATGGCTTGGCGCGCGATCCCGTCACCGCGTTTGCCGGGAGTCTCGTCGCCGGCGTTTCGTGGATCTCCGTCATGTCGGCGCTCAACGTCTCGGCCCAGCTCGCCCTGCCGGAATGGGTGCGTGCCCGCGGCCTCGCGCTCTTCGTCACGGTCATGTTCGGCGCATTGAGCGTCGGCAGTGTCGTCTGGGGGAAACTGGCCGGGGTAATGGGCCTGCCCGACGCCCATTTCCTCGCCGCCGCCGGAATACTACTGACCATGCCGCTCACTTGGCGATGGAAATTACAGACCGCCATCGGCATCGACCTGGCCCCGTCGATGCACTGGCCCGCGCCGCTCGCCAGGCATAATGTCGCGGAGGACCAAGGGCTGGTCATGGTCATGATCGAATACCGGATCGATCCCAAAAGCCGCGACCGGTTTCTCGCCGCGCTCGAGAAGCTCGCGCAGGAGCGCCGGCGCGACGGCGCCTATGCCTGGGGGGTGTTCGAGGATGCCGCCAAAGAAGGCCGCATGGTGGAAACCTTCCTGGTGGAATCCTGGCTCGAGCATCTCCGTCAGCACGAGCGCGTGACAAACGCCGATCGGCTGATTCAAGATGCGGTTCACCGCTTTCACATCGAAGGCGAGCCCAAGGTCACGCATCTCATCGCCGCCGACCGGCTGCAGGAGCATCGCCATGATTCGTCCCGGCCACGCGCCCGATCTCATCCTCCATCACGGCCTGTTCACCACGCTCGACCGCGCCAATCCGGCCGCCGGCGCGGTCGCAATCCAGGACGGCAAATTCGCCGCCGTCGGTCCTGACAAGGAAATCCTGCCGCTCGCCGGACCAGAGACGCGGATCATCGACCTCAAGGGAAGGCGCGTTCTTCCCGGCTTGATCGACAATCACCTCCACATCATCCGTGCCGGCCTCAACTTCAACATGGAGTTGCGCTGGGACGGGGTGCGCACGCTTGCTGACGCCATGGCGATGCTGAAGCGCCAGGTAGCGATGACGCCGCCGCCGCAATGGGTGCGCGTCGTCGGCGGCTTCACCGCGCATCAATTTGCGGAGAAGCGGCTGCCGACGCTCGACGAGATCAATGCCGTAGCGCCGGATACGCCGGTTTTTTTGCTGCATCTCTATGATCGCGCGCTGCTCAATGCCGCGGCACTGCGCGCCTGCGGCTACACCCGAGACACGCCCGAGCCCGTTGCCGGCCAGATCGTCCGCGACGCGAAGGGCGAACCCACCGGTCTGATACTCGCAAAGCCCAACGCGACGATCCTCTATGCTACCTTGGCCAAGGGGCCGAAGCTGCCCTTCGACTATCAAGTCAATTCCACGCGACACTTCATGCGCGAGCTAAACCGCCTTGGCGTCACCGGCGCCATCGACGCCGGAGGCGGTTTCCAAAACTATCCCGAGGACTATGCCGTGATCGAGAAGCTCGCCAAGGAGGGCCAGCTCACCATCCGCCTCGCCTACAATCTCTTCACCCAGAAGCCGAAGGGCGAGAAGCAGGATTTCCTCAACTGGACCCGGACCTCCCAATACAAGCAGGGCGACGATTATTTCCGCCACAACGGCGGCGGCGAAATGCTCGTCTATTCCGCCGCGGATTTCGAGGATTTCCGCCAGCCCCGTCCCGACATGCCGCCGGAGATGGAAAGCGAACTCGACGCGGTGGTGCGCATCCTCGCCCAGAACCGGTGGCCGTGGCGGCTGCATGCGACATATGACGAGACCATCGCGCGCTCTCTCGACGTGTTCGAACGTGTCAACCGGGATATTCCGCTCAAGGGATTGAACTGGTTCTTCGACCACGCCGAGACGATCTCGGACCGGTCGATCGACCGGATCGCGGCGCTCGGCGGCGGTATCGCCGTCCAGCATCGCATGGCCTATCAGGGCGAGTATTTCGTCGAACGTTATGGCCCCGGCGCGGCCGAGGCGACGCCGCCGATATCGCGGATTATCAGTGCCGGCGTGAAGATTTCGGCCGGGACGGATGCGACCCGCGTCTCCTCCTACAATCCCTGGGTCGCGTTGGCGTGGCTCGTCACCGGCAAGACGGTCGGCGGTTTGCGAATTTATCCGCCGCGCAACTGCCTCGACCGCGAGACCGCGCTGCGGATGTGGACCGAGAACGTCACCTGGTTCTCCAACGAGGAAGGCACAAAGGGGCGCATCGAAGCGGGCCAGCTCGCCGATCTGATCGTGCCCGACCGCGACTATTTTGCGTGTTCCGAAGATGAGATCGCCGGCACGGTTTCCGACCTCACCGTCGTCGGCGGCAAGGTGGTCTATGGCGTCGGTGATTTCGCGCGCTTTGATGAAGCCAAACCGCCGCCCGCGATGCCCGACTGGTCGCCGGTGCGAAGCTTCGGCGGCTATGCCGCCTGGGGCGACAAGCAAGCGGCCGGCCAGCCGGCGATACGGCGCGAGGCCGTGGCGGCATGCGGTTGCGCGCATGAATGCGCCATTCACGGCCACGACCATGCCACGGCATGGTCCGGCCGTCTGCCGATCGCCGATCTCAAGGGCTTCTGGGGAGCGCTTGGCTGTGCCTGCTGGGCCGTCTGAGATGAACCGCCGGCGCGGCAAGCCGATGGCTGCGGAAAGGGAAACGCCCGGGCAGAGTCCTGCCGGCGCGGCCAAGGCGGCGCGGAAAGAGGCGCGACTATCCGCCGCGCTCCGCGCCAACCTCGCCAAGCGCAAGGATCAAGCCCGCGCTCGCGCGAGCGTCGAGAATCCAACGGATCAACGTGCCACGAATCCGCCGCAATCCCCGCCCAAGCCGCCGCGTTCCGCTTGAGAAGCAGCCTTCGATCCATTACAAAACGCCCCAAGAACGGGCTTTGCCGAAAGCCTGCGGGAGAGTCTCATGTCGATCATGCCGGATAAGTGGATTCGCGAGATGGCGAAGGCTCGCGGCATGATCGAGCCTTTCGTCGAAAAGCAGAATCGCCAGGGCGTCATTTCCTACGGGCTGTCCTCTTACGGCTACGACGCGCGTGTCAGCCGCGAGTTCAAGATCTTCACCAATGTCGACAGTGCCGTGGTAGATCCCAAGAAATTCTCGGCCGAAAGCTTCGTCGACCGCGAAACCGACATCTGCGTGGTGCCGCCCAACAGCTTCGCGCTCGCCTCCACCATGGAATATTTCCGCATCCCGCGCGACGTGCTGGTGATCTGTCTCGGCAAATCGACCTATGCGCGCTGCGGCATCATCGTCAATGTCACGCCGTTGGAGCCCGAATGGGAAGGGCACGTCACCATCGAGATTTCCAACACCACGCCCCTGCCGGCGCGGATCTATGCCGGCGAGGGCATCTGCCAGTTCCTGTTCTTCAAGAGCGACCAGATGTGCGAAGTGTCCTATGCCGACCGCGGCGGCAAATACCAGAAGCAGCGCGGCGTGACGCTGCCCAAGCTCTAGCCATGGATAAAATCCGCATCCGCGGCGGCAGGCCGCTCCACGGCACCATCCCGATCGGCGGCGCCAAGAACGCGGCATTGCCACTGATGGCCGCTGGCCTGTTGACCGACGAGCCGCTGGTGCTGCGCAACCTGCCGCTCTTGGCCGACATCACCACGCTCTCCCATCTCCTGGTTCAGCACGGCGTCACCATCACCATGCTCGGCGCCAAAAGCGCGGACGAACGCGGCCACGTGCTGGAGCTGAAGGCGCGGCGCATCGTTTCCACCACCGCGCCTTACGATCTGGTGCGCAAGATGCGCGCCACCGTGCTGGTGTTGGGGCCGCTCGTGGCGCGCGCCGGGCGGGCGCGGGTGTCTCTGCCCGGCGGTTGCGCCATCGGCACGCGACCGGTCGATCTGCATCTGAAGGCGTTGGAGCGTCTGGGTGCAACGGTCGAGATCGACAAGGGCTATATCGAGGCGCGCGCGGAGAAGGGGCTCGTTGGGGCAGAGATTGTTTTCCCCATCGTCTCGGTCGGCGCCACCGAAAACACCCTGATGGCGGCCGCGCTGGCCGAAGGCGAAACCGTGCTTGTCAACGCCGCGCGAGAGCCCGAGATCGCCGATCTCGCCGCCTGCCTCAACGCCATGGGCGCGCATATCACCGGCGCGGGCACCGACCGCATCCGCATCGAAGGGGTGAAAAGCCTGCACGGCGCGACCCATTCCGTCATCCCCGACCGCATCGAGACCGGCACCTATATGATGGCGGCGGCGATCACTGGCGGCTCGCTTGATCTTTTGGGCGCCAATGCCGACATGGTGTCGTCGGTGGCGCGGGTGCTCGAAGGCGCCGGGGTCGAGGTAGCGCCGGTGCCGAACGGTATCAGGGTCTCGCGCCGCGCCAACCGCCTCAACGGCGTCGACGTCACCACGGAACCTTTTCCCGGATTTCCGACCGATCTCCAGGCGCAGCTCATGGCGTTGATGAGCACCGCCGACGGCGCGGCGATGATCACCGAGACCATCTTCGAGAACCGCTTCATGCACGTGCCCGAACTGACCCGCATGGGCGCCGACATCGCGGTGCACGGCGCCTCGGCCATGGTGCGCGGGGTCGAGAAGCTCACCGGCGCGCCGGTGATGGCGACCGATCTGCGCGCCTCGGTTTCGCTCGTCCTGGCCGGCCTCGCCGCCGAGGGCGAGACAATCGTCAACCGCGTCTATCATCTCGACCGCGGCTATGAGCGGCTCGAGGACAAGCTTGCCGCCTGCGGCGCCGCGATCGAGCGCCTGCCCGGCGAAGGCTGATCCCGCCCCATGGCGGACCTCCCCAAAACCGACGACAACCGGCTCAAGGCTGCGGGCGCGGCTGGGCTGCGCCTCAAAGCGAAGGATAGCGAAGATCTGGCCGTGATTTCGGCCATCCTGCAGGACGCGCTGGTCGCGGTCGCCGACATGGTGTTCCAGCCCGAGGAGAAGCGCTTCGTGCTGGTGGCGAACCGCTTCCGCCACGAGACACAGGCCAAGGCGCCGCGCGAGGGCCGCGAGCGGGTGATGACCGGCTTGCGCATCGACGGCGTGACCGGGGTGAAGCGCCGCGGCCTTCATCCGGGCGAGGCCGAGCGGCTGCTGGTACTGCTGGCGGTCAGCGCGGGCGCGGGCGCGATTTTCCTCGATTTCGCCGGCGGCGGCAGCATCCGGCTGGAATCCGGCCGCATCCTGTGCCATTTAGATGACTTCGGCGAGCCTTGGCCCACCCGTTTCCGTCCCAGCCACCCGGTTGAGGATGCGGGCTGAGCCGCATCTGTTTCGGGAGTGTGCAGTGCTGGGTAACGAAACGCTGGTCTTGGCGCTGCCCAAGGGGCGTATCCTGGACGAGGTCGTGCCCGTGGTGCGGCGCGCGGGGATCGAGATCGAGCGCGAATTCGACGACCTCGAGACGCGCAAGCTGCGGTTCAAGACCAATCTGCCGGGGCTCGACGTCATCCGTGTGCGTAATTTCGACGTCGCGACCTTCGTCGCTTTCGGCGCGGCGCATCTCGGCGTCTCGGGCAGCGACGTGCTGATGGAATTCGACTATCCCGAGGTTTATGCGCCGCTCGACCTGAATGTCGGCAAGTGCCGACTGGTCGTCGCCGCGCCCAAGGAGGATCTGGGCCGCGATGATCCGTCGCGCTGGAGCCATGTCCAGATCGCCACCAAATATCCCGAGATCACGCGGCGTCACTTCGCCGCCCGCGGCGTCCAGGCCGACTGCATCAAGCTGAACGGGGCGATGGAGCTGGCGCCGGCCATGGGGCTTGCGCGCCGCATCGTCGATCTGGTGGCGACCGGCCGCACTCTCAAGGAAAACGGCCTGGTCGAGATCGAGGCCATCGCCGACGTGACTTCGCGCCTCATCGTCAACCGCGTCGCGCTCAAGACGCACAGCGCCGTGCTGGGCGCCTGGATCGAGCGTTTCCGCGAGGCAGCCTATGCCGCTTAGGCTCGACACGGCCGCGCCCGACTTCGAGCACGAATTCGCCGCGTTGCTTGATTTGAAGCGCGAGATGGCGGAGGACGTCGATGCCGCCGTGGCCGTCATTCTCGACGACGTGAAGAAGCGCGGCGACGCCGCGGTGATCGAATACACCAGCCGCTTCGACAAGCTGGAACTGACGTCTTCGACCATGCGTGTCGCCTCGGCCGAGATTTCCCGAGCCAAGCAATCCTGCCCCGAGGGCACCCTCAAGGCGTTGTGGTTCGCCGCCGAGCGCATCGAGGATTTCCACCGCCGCCAATTGCCCGCGGATATCGACTATACGGACAAGTCCGGCGTGCGCCTGGGCGCGCGCTGGCGGCCGCTGGCTTCGGCCGGGCTCTACGTGCCGGGCGGCAAGGCGGCCTATCCGTCCTCGGTTTTGATGAACGCGCTGCCGGCCAAGGTCGCAGGCGTGCCGCGCATCGCGCTCTGCGTGCCGGCGCCCGAGGGCGTGCTCAACCCCCTGGTTCTGGCCGCGGCCGAGCTCGCCGGCGTCAACGAGATCTACCGCATCGGCGGGGCGCAGGCGGTAGCGGCGCTGGCCTATGGCACGGCGACAATTGCCGCGGTGGACAAGGTGGTGGGTCCCGGCAATGCCTATGTCGCGGCGGCAAAGCGCCGGGTCTTCGGCACCGTGGGCATCGACATGATCGCCGGCCCGTCTGAAATCCTGGTGCTGGCCGACGCCAAGAGCGATCCCGCCTGGATCGCCGCTGATCTCCTGTCCCAGGCCGAACATGACGAAGCCGCCCAGGCGATATTGATCGCCGACGACAAGGATTTCGCCGATGCCGTGACCGGAGCGGTTGAGCGCATGCTCAAGAAATTGCCGCGCGGCAAGATCGCCGGCGTGAGCTGGCGTCGTTTCGGTGCGGTCATCACCGTGCGCAAATGGGACGAGGCCGTGGAGCTGATCGACCGGATCGCGCCCGAGCATCTCGAGCTCGCGATCGAGCAGCCGGAGCTGATCGCGGCCAAGATCGCCAACGCCGGCGCCATCTTCCTCGGCCGGCACACGCCCGAGGCGGTGGGCGATTACGTCGCCGGTCCCAATCACGTCCTGCCGACCGCGCGCAGCGCGCGGTTCTCGTCCGGATTGAGCGTGCTCGATTTCATGAAGCGCACCTCGATGGTACGTTGCGACGCCAAGAGCCTCGGTGCCGTCGGCCCGGCGGCGATGACCCTGGCCGAGGCCGAGGGTCTCGACGCGCATGCGCAGTCGATATCCATTCGGCTCAACGCGCGGCGCAATTCCTAGGCCGGGGCCATGGTCAAGGCCGCGCAGCGCATCGCCAAGGTCACGCTTGACG
Organism: Allostellaceae bacterium; assembly: GCA_035602175.1. GTDB lineage: Bacteria > Pseudomonadota > Alphaproteobacteria > ATCC43930 > CGMCC-115725 > REEB95. The sequence continues at coordinate 8,378 of DATNMV010000201.1, read as the reverse complement.
AACGCACCGTCATCCGCCGCAACGCCGATATCGAGCACGATCGCGCCGTCGCCATATCCGATCTTCTCGAGGAGAACAGTTTCATCCCAGCCTCGGGCATCGCGGGGCCGTTCCATCTCCATCTGGCGATCGCCGAGAACCGGCTGGTGCTCGACATCCGCGATGGCGGCGATAAGCCGCTGGAGAAGGTGGCGCTGTCGCTTGCGCCGTTTCGCGGCCTGGTCAAGGACTACTTCATGCTGTGCGAGAGCTATTATCACGCGGTCAAGACCACCACGCCGACCAAGCTCGAATCGATCGATATGGGCCGTCGCTCGGTGCACAACGAGGGCGCCGAGCTGCTGCGCGAAACCCTGTCCGGCCAGGTGACCGTCGATTTCGCCACCGCGCGGCAGCTGTTCACGCTGCTCTGCGTGCTGCATATCCGCTGAAGACAAGGGACTTGACCGGGACGGGGCGGGCAAGGATGTTGGGGCGTTTTTGCGGTTTCGAGGCGACGGATAGGGAATGCCGAAGGAAGACTTGATCGAATTCGCCGGGACGGTGACCGAGCTCTTGCCCAATGCGATGTTCAGGGTAAAACTCGACAATGACCACGTGGTGTTGGCGCATACCTCGGGCAAGATGCGGAAGAACCGCATCCGCGTCCTCGCCGGCGACCGGGTCAATGTCGAGATGACGCCTTATGACCTGACCAAGGGCCGCATCACGTTCCGCTTCAAATAGCGGACCCGCGGACCGCGCCGCCCTTGATCCCTCCACGCCTCGTGCTGGCTTCGGCCTCGCCGCGCCGCCGCGAGCTTCTCGCCCAGATCGGTCTCGAACCCGATGCCGTCGAGCCCGCCGCCATCGACGAGACGCCCCATGCCTTCGAGCCGCCGGCGAATCTCGCCTTGCGCCTGGCCGAGGCCAAGGCTCGCGCCGTGGCGGCGCGCAACGCCGGCGCCTTCGTGCTGGCATGCGACACGGTGGTCGCGTGCGGCCGGCGCATCCTGCCGCAGCCCGCGAACGAGCAGGAGGCGCGCCTTTGCCTGGAATTGCTCTCCGGCCGGCGGCATCGCGTTTTCGGTGGCGTGGCGGTGGTTTCGCCCGCGGGCAAGCTCGCTAGTAGGCGAGTCGAAACCGCGGTCCTCTTCAAGCGACTTTCGCCCGAGGAAATCGCGGATTACCTGGCCTGCGGCGAATGGCGCGGCAAGGCCGGCGGCTATGCGATCCAGGGCCTGGCCGGGCGTTTCGTAAAGAGCGTGATCGGCTCCTACGCCAATGTCGTGGGTCTGCCGCTTTACGAGACCGTGGCGCTGCTCGCGGGGCAGGGCTATGCCCCCGCACGGCGGCTGAAAAGGTGAAGCGCGAAATTGCAATCGCGGTCGCGTCCGACGAAAGCTGGGCGGCGCTGAGCGAGGACGGCATGATCGTCGAATTGCGGCTCGCCCGCGCGGGATCGGCGAGCCATGTCGGCGAGATCTATCTGGGACGGGTCTCCGGCTTGCGGCCCGCGCTGCCGGCGGCACTGGTCGATATCGGTCTCAGCCGCCCGGCTTTTCTCAGCGCCGAGGATGTTTTGCCCAAGGGCGGTTTCGCGCGGCTCCACGAAGGCCAGGCGGTGACAGTGACGGTGGTCAAGGATTCCCGCGCCGACAAGGCGGCGGGCGTCTCCATGAGGATTCCGGACAAGAGCGTCATACCGCCGCCGGGCGCCAGGCCGCCGCAACGGCTAGACACGCCATCGCCCGTGGCCGCTTCGCTGATGGCGTCCTGGCTCGACAATGCGCCCGATCATATCCGTATCGACGACCGCGCCGCCTATGCCGAGCTGCGTCATTGGCTGATGGCCGGGCGGAAGGAGCTGGTCGAACGTCTCGCCTTCGCCGCCGGCAAGCTCTATGAAGATTCCGGCATCGGCGAAGCGGTGGAGGAGGCGTTGAGCACCCGCCTCGGCCTGGTGGGCGGCGGCGCGCTGGTGATCGAGGCCACGGCGCTGGGCATAACCATCGATGTCGATAGCGGCCACGCCAAATCGGCGCTGGACGCCAATCTCGAAGCGTCCGACGACGTGGCGCGGCAGATTCGGCTGCGCAATCTCTCCGGCCCGATCCTGGTGGGCTTCGTGGGCATGAATGGCAAAAGGGGGCGCGAGCGTGTATTGGCCGCGCTCAAACAGGCGCTTGCCCGGCAGGTGAAGGATTGCCAGGTGTTGGGCTGGACCCGGCTCGGCCATGTCGAATTGGTGCGCAAACGCCGCGCGCCGTCACTCGCCGAATTGGCGGGCGGGCAGACCCGCTAGTTGGTCAGAACCGGCTGGGCGTTGCTGGTGCCGTTGCCCGAGCCCGAGCCGCCCGAGCAGGAGAACGTATATTCCATGTCGTTGTAGTCCAAATCGTCGGTCGTGCCGCCCATGTCGTTCCAATAGTATTTATAGCTGTTGCCGCTGAGATCGGAGCAGCTCGGGTCAGCATTGGTCAAAACCGACGTCATTTTAGGGTTGGTCGAGGAGGTGTAACATTGCGATCCAGGGTTGGCGTAAGTGGTGTTGCCGTGAGACGTGGTGCCTTCCACGACTTGCAGGCTGCAATCCTTCGAAGACGTACTCGGATACGCATTGCTGTTGGGCGGCGACAGCTGCGAATAGAATGTGCGCGTGCTGCCCGGAGTGCCGCCGTATTGGTTCGATCCATAGCTGCAATTGCCGCCGGTGACGTTCGTGAGCGCGAAGCCGATTTTCTGGCTCGCCGGAACCGACTGCGACGTCGTCGTGCTGTTGCTGGCGCCGGAGGCGTTGGTCCAGAGCTCGTTCAGGTTGGAGTTCGAAGGCAGGCTGCCGTCCGACGGCACGTAGTACCAGGAGATCGTATTGGTGTCGCAGGCGCTGCTGCTGAAATTACCGAAGTCGAAGGTGATTTGGACGCCCGGCATCGCCGCCGTGGCGCTGACCGTGATGGGCAAGGTCGATACGAAGACCGACATCAGCGTGGTCTTGATCGACGTGGTGGCCGAAACGGTGACCGTGAAACTGGTGGCCGAAGTACTGCAGGATGTGGGAGTTACGGTCACGGTCGGTCCGCTACCGAATCCGTTATTGGGCGGCAAAGCACTCGTGGCGGTGTTGAAATAGTTGGTCGCCACCGTGCTGGCCGTGCTCGCGACCGAGCAGTTGGAGAAAGCGGCCGAGCCGGAAACCGCGGCTTGATCGACGATGCCTTGAAGCTGGGCCTTGAACTGCGTGCCGCGAGCGTAGTCGACGCCCGCGCCGATCGCCAGGAAGAGCGGTATCAGTAACAGGCCGAACATCAGGGCGGTGACACCCCTGGTGTCGCTCAGGAGATTGCGGAAAATCCCGGTGATTTTGTTGAATTGCGGTTGCGGCATGGGGCGTGGGCTCAGCTGTAAGGGATGGGCGGCGTCGACACCGCGCGCGGCCGCGCGTAAGAGGTCTGGGTCAGGGTATAGCTCGACTTCAGTATGTAGCTGATGGGCGAGGTATAGGCGTAGGTCACCTGGACGATGATGACGCTGTCGTTGGTATTCGGCGTGACCGTGGTGGCGAGGGATTTAGCGGTGGTGCTCGACATCGCCGTTGGGCTGCCGCAGGTCGTGTCGTTCCAGTCGACTGCCCTGCCGGAACTGTAATTCGTGACGCTGACGATGTTCGCTTGGAACGCCGAGCTCGCCAGCGGCGTCATCGCCAGCTTCCCGCCATTGCAGAAGTCGGGGATCGACGAGCTGGTCGCATGCGACACCGTGGTCTGCTGCGCCACCATTTCGGCCATTATAGTCGCTGCGTTCGCGAGCCGCATGTCGGCGGCGACGACGCGAGTGACCTCGAATACGCCCATGAAAAGCGTGATCATGATCGGCGCGACGAACGCGAATTCGACCAGCACCGTGCCGTACTGGTTGCGGATTAGGTTATGGAGGCGGCGCAGCATCAATAGGGCTCGTTCTGGAAGGCGACGGTGGAGATGATCATGTCGTTGGTGCCGAAGAATACCGTCGCCCAGTGCGTGATCGTGGGCCGTTGGTAGGCGATCTGGGCCAGCATGTCCGCGGAAGAGGTGCCGGCGGTGTATGCGTTGCTGCTGAAGGCCGTCTGGGCGGTCATCGAGCTGAAGAGGCTTGCCGTTTGCACGTAATATTTCAGGTTGGTGGAGCAGTTGGGGATGAGGTTGCCGACTTCGCCGCAGACCTTGGTGGTGAACGTGCTGCTGCTGCTCGCTTGGTTGGTCTGGATGAGCCGCGCGGCGTCGCGCAACGCGTTGTCCATCACCGATTGGGTGAACAGGATCAGGCCGAGCTCGAGCGTCATGCAGACCAGCATCAGGAAGGTCGAGCCCAATATGGCGAATTCGACGGCGGCAACGGCGTCGTCACGGCGCAGCAGCCGCGCCAAAACAGCCGCCCCCTTCCGCAACACGCCCGGAATGGTCATGATCGCCTCGGCATGCTCCTAATTCGAACGGTTTAAATGTTATTGCGATTGGCTTAACGACTCATGAATTCCTGGAGAATTGGCGAAAATATCGATTGTATCCGACATGTCCGGAACCGATGCCGGAGGCCGGTCCGGGGCGCGATAAGACCTTCGACAGCGAGGGTTAGCAGGATTTAAGCTTAGGCCATGGACGACGTACCCTTGGCAGGGCAGACCAGGCCCTGTCCGATCTGCGGCATACCCGCGATCCAGAAGTTCCGGCCGTTCTGCTCCGAACGCTGTTCGCTTGTTGATCTCGGGCGCTGGCTCGGCGACGGCTATCGTATCCCGACCGCGGAAAGCCTCAAGGATGCGTCCGACGCGCCCAGCCAGGGGGCTGAGGAAGACGGGGAGGGCGAGTGAACTGGACACTATGGTTTATTTCTGCGATAAGCCCGCCCGCTCGTCATGAGACGCCCAGGTAGCTCAGTTGGTAGAGCACGTGACTGAAAATCACGGTGTCGGTGGTTCGATTCCGCCCCTGGGCACCATCATCTCTCCTGGATAACAATCGAGGTCATGTCCGATAGCCTCGCCACCGACACACTGAACCACGACGGCACCGGAATTTTCGGTTCCGGGCCGCGTTTCGCGGCGGAAAGCGCGGAAGGTAAGAAAGCATGACGATAGGGCGGCACGTTGCGGCGGCGATTCTGGCCTTGTCCTTGGCCGGATGCGCCAATGCCGACTTTACCGCGACAAGCAACGCGCATTACCGGCCCTGGGGCGACCTCGTCCAGGTCACCGACAAACCGCCGCCGGTGAATTACATTCGCCTCGGCATCGTCACGGCGCATGGCGGCTGGTCGGACAGCGAAACCGAACTGATCGAAGTGCTTAAGGCGAGCGCCGCCAGGGAGGGCGCGAACGTCATCGTGCTGCTCGGCGGCCGCCAGCCCGCGGGCCGCAACATGTTCTTTTTGCCGCAATACGACATGTCGGCCATGGCCATCCGCACCGTGCGTTAAACCCGGTCGCCGGGCCGGCCGGCAGCCTTAATAGTTTATTACCTGTGCCAAGCTATGTTTGCCGTCTCGGGCCGGCGGCTCTTTCCACCAAGCCGCCGCGATCGCGAATGGAAAGTCCCATGGCCGGCGGAACGCGGATATACGAATTGATTCGCAGCGGCGACTGGCTCGATCGCGCCCGCATCCTCGCCTGCGCCCACATCTTGTTTGTCGTCGAAGTGGCGGTGTTCCTGTTCCTGATCGCAGGGACGCATGGCTGGATCGTGCCGCTGGACCATCCGCTGACCACGGATTTCGCCAGCTTCTACGCCGCCGGCGATCTTGCCAACGCGGGCAATCCCGCGCTGGCCTACGATCAGGCGGCGCATTTCGCCGCCGAACAACGCGTAACCGAGCCAGGAATTCAGTATCAGTTCTTCTATTATCCGCCCGTCTTCCTGCTGATTTGCACGCTGCTGGCTCGGTTGCCCTATCTGGCCGCTTTCGTCGTCTTCGAAGCGGCAAGCCTCGCGCTCTATCTCGTCGTGACGCGCCGCATTCTGGACGAACCCGGCCGCGCCGCCCTGGTGCCGATGCTCGCTTTCCCGGCGGTGTTCTGGACCGTGGGTCTCGGTCAGAACGCGTTGCTGACCGCAGCGCTGTTCGGCGCCGGGATTTTGTCGGTCGACCGCCGGCCGGTCTGGGCGGGCGTGTTGTTCGGCGCTCTCTGCTACAAACCGCATCTGGCGCTGTTGATTCCGGTGGCGCTGATTGCCGGACGACGCTGGCAGGCCTTCGCTGCCGCTTCCGCCACGGTTGCGGCGCTTGTCCTCGGCTCGACCGGGTTGTTCGGCTGGGAAACCTGGCAAGCCTTTCTGGGCGTCGCCGCCGATTCGCACGCGACCTATGAATTGGGCCGTATCAATCTCGCCGGCATGATCAGCCCGTTCGCCGCCGCGCGCCTGGCGGGATTCGATGTCGGCATCGCCTACGCCATCCAGGGCCTGGCGACATTGGCCGCGGCGGCGCTGGTCGTCTTCGTCTGGTGGCGCGATCAAAGCTTCGAGCTCCGCGGGGCATCCCTGGCGGCGGCGACGCTCATCGCCGTGCCGGTGGTGCTGCTCTACGATTTCATGCTGGCGGCGGTCGCGGCGGCCTTCCTCATCCACGCGGCGCGCCGGACCGGGTTCTTGCCGTGGGAAAAAACGGCGCTCGCATTGGTCTTCGTCGTGCCCTTACTGACGCTCGGCATCGGCCAGGGCTGGCACGTGCCGGTGGGGCCGCTGGCCAGCTTGCTGCTGCTGGCGATGACGCTGGCGCGCGTCAACCGGGTCGCATCCGGACGTTCGCGCGCGACCCTCGCCGGCGCAACCGGCACCTGATCGGTCAGCCGGGCGTAGCTTCCGTCTGCGGCTTGGGTTGCAGCACTGGCGGCATCGGGATATCCACGCAGGGTCCGGGCCGCTGCGCGACACACACATTGCCGAAGCACTTGAGGACGGTGAAACCGGGCGCCGGCGGTGCCGGCCCGGCGGCGATCAGGGTGTTGAAGGCGGGAAGATATTTCTTGAAATTAGCCGGGTTGTCGCTCCAGTAGAACGGCACCTTGCGGTGGAAATAGGTGTAGCTCGCATGGCTGCGCCAGATACCGATGCCGCAGACGGAATCGAGCCGTGCGACCAAGGTGTCGGCGCGCACCATGTCGTGTCCGACCCGCCAAAGCGCGTGATAAGAAGGAGAAAAGGCCAAGGTGACGGTGCAAAACGCCGTGAGCGAGAGAATGGCGGCGGCGCAGCGGGGCATGGATATCCGGCGGCGCGCGCTAATCCAGACCGCGAGCTGCGCCAGCCCCATGCCGGCGACGATCGACAGCAGCAGGATCGCCGGGTAGATGAATCGCAGCTCCTTGTGCGGAACGGCGGAATGCGCGACCAGCAACGCCGCCGCCGCAAGGAACGGCACCGGTAGGCGCCGCGCGCCGATGAGCGCCAGCGGCACGATCACGACGATATAACCGCGCCAGAGCTGCCACAGCAGCTCGGCGTAAAAATACCGCGGCTCGGTGCCGTAATAGGCGCTGACGCCGTATAAAATATTGTAGGTCAGATTGCGCCATAGCGATTCGAACGGATAATCCCAGGTGATCGCGTCGAGGCCGCCGGCGAGCACAAGCGCGATGCCGATGCCGGATGCCAGGGGAATCAGATTCCGGCGCGGTCCAACGAAAATCAACCAGAGCAGGAGGATCGCGATCGCCGGCGCGAGTTGCAGGCGCAGATAAAACACCACGCCAAGCAGCGCCCCGGCCAGCAGCAATCGCCGCCGGGATCGCGCGCCGTCGTCGGGGCGATGGCCGGGATCGGCGAGGTAGAACCCGATCACCAGGATCGGCGCGGCGACGCATTCGCTCAAACTCCGCGCCGCGAAATAGACGTCGTCGGGCCACAGCAGCGGCAGCGAAGCGGCGATCACGCCGCCCCAAAATCCCAGATGATTCCGGCCCCAGCCAAAGGCGCAGGGGATGATTCCGGCGGCGAGGACGGCCAGGCTCAGATGGACGCAGGCCAGATAAGCGGTCGGGCCGTCGCCCAAAAAACTGCCCAGCCACATCGGCCCGGCGAGGATGCCGGGCAGCAGCCAGGAACGCGCGCCGAATTCGAATTCCCAAGGCAGCACGCCGTAACCGAAAACCAGCCGATGCGACTGTTCCAGGGTCTGAAAGACTTCGTCGGGATGGTTGAGGCCGGGGAACCCGATCGCCGGAATCAGGCGTAACGCCAGCGCGAGCGTATAGAGTGCGGCGGGCGCCGCCCAGCCCGGCATGGGGCGCGGTCCGGCGGCGAGCTTGGCGGTCTCCATGCGCGGATCTCCGCGGGCAAGAATAGATAGAATGCTCAATCCAGCTGTATCTGGATGTCCTCGCCCGCCACCTGCACCTTATAGGTCTTGAGGTCGTCGTTGAT
>DATNMV010000200.1:0-4661 GCA_035602175.1 Allostellaceae bacterium | reverse complement strand
CCGCCCGCCATGCCCAAGAGCTTGCCTTCGCGCGCGGGCCCGACCGTGCCGCCGACGGGGCACTCAAGCAGAGCGGCCCTTTTCGCCTTGGCGGTTTTCGCCAGTGCCTGCGGCAAAGTGGGCGAGACCGTGCTCATTTCGACGAACAGCTTGCCCTTGATTTCGCCCGAGAACAGGCCGTCGGGCCCGTCATAGACCGCGCGCACGGCATTATCGTCGATCAGGATGGAGAGGATGATGTCGGATTTGGCCGCGACCTCGGCCGGACTCGCGGCCCAGATGGCGCCGCGCTCCACAAGCGGCTTCGCCTTCTCCGCGCTGCGGTTCCAGATCACGGGCTTTTGTCCCTGGTCCAGCAGCCGCGCCACCATCGCCGCGCCCATGCGACCGAGGCCGCAGAATCCGATATTCATGAATCCCCTCCCTTGAACCGGCTTTGCCTAAAGGCAATCGCCGGAAGGGTCAAGTAAGGGGCGTGCGAGGCAAAACGGAAACTAAGCGGCGGTGGATTGACGCGCCATGCGCATGGTGCGCGCCAGCTGGGCGCCCGGGCCGTCCTTGAAGATGATCTCGGTGACGCGCAGCAGCGCCTGGAGATGGCCGTCAAACAGGGAATAATCGGGCGAGGCGCGCATGGCCTCGATCAGGCTTTGGGAAGCATCGCCGAGGCGGTTGGCCAGTTTGGCCGTCGCGTCGCGCGCGGCGGTGGCCAGGCTGAAACGCTCACCATGCTCCAGAAGCAGCGCCAGGAAATGCGCGCCCGCGATCGAAGCCTCGGTCGACGCCGGATCGGGCCGGCGTTCGGCATCGAAGACGATGGCCGAGACGCGGTCGAGGAAGGGACGGTCGAAGGCGGCAGCCAGGCGCCAGTGCGTATCCTGCAGCGTCTCGGCCCAGGGGGAATCGGCGCGCAGCACCAGGACGCTGGCGATGCCTTCGGCCTTGTCGAGATATTGCGCAGCCCGCGTCTGAATCTGGCTCATCGCCGAAGCCAAATCCGCGCTCTTGGCCAGATCGATCAACTCGTTGCCCATGCGCTGCAATTCGAGCACCAGACGGTGGGCGACGATGTCGAATTCGGCGTAGGGCGAACCCGGCTCGTTCGGCCGCCAGGACAGCGCGCGGGCGAGCATCAGGATTTGCCACGGCCGCACCATGCGGTTGAGCAGCGCCAGCGCCAGATAGCGCGCCTCCGGCCCGTAGCTGTCGACGAAGGCGAGGTACTGGCCTTTCAGCATCCCCACCGTATCGGACGAGAGGTCGAGGATGCGGAGGCCTTCCATCTGGTCGGCCTCGGCCAGCAGCGAGAAGGCGATGCTGAGCTGGGATTTGAGCGCGGCGCTCAGCGGCAGGATGCGGGCGATCTCGCGCACGTCGGTGATCAGGATCGGGTTTTCGAATATCTGCTTCAGGGCCCTGTCGCCTTCGGGCCGCTCGAGCTCGTCCAGCAGCCGGTTGGTCCAGCCGATCGCCGCCTTCTGCAGCTCGACGGCGAGCTGATCGGCGTCGTTGAATTCGCCGGTGCCGATGATGGTCTTGAGCCGGCGCTCGTATTTCTCCATCTCGGAGCCGCACAGCGCGCTGACGCCGCTCCACCACGGCGCGATGATGGTGCGCGGGATCAGGCCCGGCATGCGCGTATCGTCGCGGTGGTCGGAAAAGAACATCTCGAAGCCCTGGCAGGTGAGCCGGCACAGCGTCGGCACGCGCGGCGGATAGCTCTTGCGCGGCGCGGGTGCGGCAACCGGGCCGCTCTCGTCGATGGCGGCGGGATCGAGGATCGATTCGTCGGACATGGCCGGTCTATGCTGGCGAATAATGGTAAATAACGGGTTTACGCGACTCGGATTCGGATAAAGAATCCCTTAACGCGCGACCGCCCTATCCCCGGTTGAGGCGGTTATTCACCAGGTCGTTGACCACCCCCGGATCGGCCAGGGTGGATGTATCGCCCAGTTGCCCGTGCTCGTTGGCGGCGATCTTGCGCAAGATGCGGCGCATGATCTTGCCCGAGCGCGTCTTGGGCAATCCGGGCGCCCATTGGACCAGGTCTGGCTGGGCAATGGGCCCGATCTGCTTCCTGACCCACTGCACCAGCTCCTTGCGCAACTCCTCCTGCGGCTCGTTGCCGAGCTTCAAGGTGACATAGGCGTAGATGCCCTGGCCCTTGATATCGTGCGGAAAGCCCACCACCGCGGCCTCGGCCACCTTGGGGTGCGCCACCAGTGCGCTTTCGACCTCGGCCGTGCCGATGCGGTGACCGGCCACGTTGATCACGTCGTCGACGCGGCCGGTGATCCAGTAATAGCCGTCCTCGTCGCGCCGCGCGCCGTCGCCGGTGAAATACTTGCCCTTGTAGGTCGAGAAATAGGTCTCGATGAAGCGCTTGTGGTCGCCGAACACGGTGCGCATCTGCCCCGGCCAGGATTCGAGAATGCAGAGATTGCCGGTGGCCGCGCCCTCGAGCACCGTGCCTTCGGCGTTGACGATCGCCGGCTCGACGCCGAAGAAGGGCCGCGTCGCCGAGCCGGGCTTCAACGGCGTGGCGCCGGGCAGCGGCGTGATCAGAATCCCGCCGGTTTCGGTCTGCCACCAAGTGTCGACGATCGGCACGCGGCCGCCGCCGACCACGCGGTGATACCACAGCCAGGCCTCGGGATTGATCGGCTCACCCACCGAGCCCAAGAGCTTCAAGGATTTGCGCGAGGTCTTGGTCACCGGCGCGTCGCCTTCGCGCATCAGCGCGCGGATCGCGGTCGGCGCGGTGTAGAAGATGTTGACCTTGTGCTTGTCGATCACCTGCCAGAAGCGCGAAGCGTCGGGATAATTGGGAATGCCCTCGAACATGAGGGTGGTGGCGCCGTTCGACAGCGGCCCGTAGACGATGTAGCTGTGGCCGGTGACCCAGCCGACATCCGCCGTGCACCAATAGATCTCGCCGTCGTGATAGTCGAAGACGTATTGGTGGGTCATCGAGACGAAGACCAAATAGCCGCCGGTGGTGTGCAGCACGCCCTTGGGCTTGCCGGTGGAACCCGAGGTATAGAGGATGAAAAGCGGATCCTCGGCGCTCATCTCGACCGGCGGGCAATCCTTGGAGGCCTTGGCCATCTCCTCGTGATACCAGCGGTCGCGGCCCTCGGCCCATCCCACCTGGCCGCCGGTGCGGCGCACCACCAGCACGGTCTTGACCTCGGGGCATTGCTTCAAGGCCTCGTCGGTGTTGGCCTTCAAGGGAACCTTGCGGCCGCCGCGCAAGCCCTCGTCGGCAGTGATGACCACGGTCGAGCCGCAATCCTTGATGCGGCCGACCAGGCTTTCCGGCGAAAAGCCGCCGAACACGACGGAGTGGACGGCGCCGATGCGCGCACAGGCGAGCATGGCGAAGGCCGCTTCGGGGATCATCGGCATGTAGATGGTGACGCGGGCGCCCTTCTTGACGCCGATGCTTTTCAGGACGTTGCCGAGCTTGCAGACGCTTTCATGCAGCTCGCTGTAGCTGACATGGCGGCTTTCCTTGGGATCGTCGCCTTCCCACAGGATCGCGGTCTGGTCGGCGCGCAATTTGAGATGCCGGTCGATGCAGTTGGCGGAAACGTTGAGCGTGCCGTCCTCGAACCACTTGATCGAGACGTTGCCGGTAAAGCTGGCGTTCTTGACCTTGGAAAACGGCTTGATCCAGTCGACGCGCTTGCCGTGTTCGGCCCAGAACTTGTCGGGATTCTTGATCGAATCCGCATACATCTCGAAATAGCGGGCCCCGTCGATCCAGGCGCTTTGCGCCGTCTCGCGCGGAATGGGAAAGAGTTCGTTGTCCGGCATCGCGCGCTCCCGTGAAATCTCTTGTTTCGACCAATTTATGCGCCTCGCGCGGGCGGGACAAGCGCGCCAAATCGGGCGGCGATCAGGCGAAAGGCTCGGTCTGCACCGGCGGCTTGCTGCCCGGCAGCAATATCACCGCGAGCCCGGCCAGGATCAGCGCCATGCCGGCATAGCGCGCCGGCGGAAACACCTCGCCGAACAGCCAGGCCGAGGCGAGGATGCCGGTACAGGGCGCCAGCAGCGCGAACGGCGCCACCGTCCCGGCCTTGTAGCGCTGCAGCAAATGGCCCCAGGCGGCGAAACCGAAATTGGTGGTGATGGCGCCGAGATAAACCACCGCCAGCAATCCCTGCCAGGAGGCGTGGGTGAGCGCGGTCCAGACCGGGACCTTGTCGAAGGCGGCGGACAGCGCCAATGAAGGCAACGGCGGCACCAGGCTGCACCAGGCAAGCAGCGCGAAGATCGGAACCTTATCGACGCGCTTCACCAGCACATTGCCGGTGGCCCAGGAAAACGCGGCGGCGAGGCCCAGTCCCAAGGCTCCCAGCTTCAAATCGCCGCCGACGGTGAGCGCGATCAGGGCCAATCCTGCGAAGGCCACGGCCATGCCGGCGATCTGCCGGCGCGTCGGATGATCGCCGAGGAAAATCGCAGCCAGGAGAACGGTGAAGAACACCTGGATCTGCTGCGTCACCGAGGCGAGACCGGGCGGCAACCCCGCCTCATAGGCGAAGAACATCAGCAGGAACTGGCCGGTGAACAGCGTCAACCCGATCAGGACGATATCGGTCCAGGGCACGCGCGGCCGCCTGACGAAGACGATCGGAAAACCCGCGACG
>DATNMV010000199.1:0-3079 GCA_035602175.1 Allostellaceae bacterium | reverse complement strand
GATCTTTCGGGCGCGCGTTACGCCTTCAAGCCGGTGCGCGACGTGAGCGAGCTTTATGAATCGCTCGACGACCGCGTCATGGCCGGTTTCGGCGGCGTCGCCGAATACGGCATCACCGTGCGCTGGAACAAGAATTTCCTCAAGCTCATCCGCCTGCTGCTGGAACGGCGCGCGCGCTTCGCCATGTTCGGCGGCGTGCGTTTCGGCGGCACGCTTACCATCGACGACGCCTTCGGCCTGGGTTTCGACCACATCGCGCTGTGCGCCGGCGCCGGGCGGCCGACCATCGTGCCGATGAAGAACGGCCTCGCGCGCGGCGTGCGCCAGGCCTCGGATTTTCTCATGGCCCTGCAGCTGACCGGCGCGGCCAAGACCGACAGCTTGGCCAATCTTACCGTGCGCCTGCCGGTGGTGGTGATCGGCGGCGGCTTGACCGCGATCGATACCGCCACGGAATCGCTCGCCTATTATCCGGTGCAGGTGGAGAAGTTCCTCAAGCGCTACGAAATTCTCGCCTCAGAGCGGGGCGAGGGCGCGGTGCGCGCAAGCTGGAACGCCGAGGACAACGCCGTCGCCGACGAATTCATCGCCCATGCCCGCGCCATCCGCCATGAGCGCGAAGCCGCCAAGCGCGAAGGCCGCGCGCCCCGGATCGTCGAACTCATCGATGGCTGGGGCGGCGTCACCATCGCCTATCGCCGCCGCCTGATCGACGCGCCGAGTTACACCCTCAATCACGAGGAAGTGACCAAGGCGATGGAGGAAGGCATCCGCTTCGCCGAGGGCCTGTCGCCCGAGGCGGTGGAGCTGGACGGCTTCGGCCACGCCGCGTCGCTCACCCTGATGCGCCACGGCGCGAGCCACGCCGAACGCGTCAGCCTGCCGGCGCGCACCATCCTGGTCGCGGCCGGAACCCAGCCCAACACCGTGCTCGGGCGCGAGGATCCCGCCCATGTCGTGCTCGACGGCCGCTATTTCCAGGCGCTCGACGAAGACGGCAATCCGGCCAGCCCGGAGCCGGTGGCCAAGCCGGCGGCGGTCCATGTGCTGATGAGCCGCATCGCCGACGGCCGCGCCATCAGCTTCTTCGGCGATCTGCATCCGTCGTTTTCGGGCAATGTGGTGAAGGCGATGGGCGGCGCCAGGCTGGGCTATCCGGTGGTGAGCCGCATGTTGCACCGCCGCCAGCCGGTCGAACCCAAGCCGGCGGAATTGTTGCGACGCCTGAACGCCGAGCTGCGCGCCACCGTGCATGAGGTGATTCGCCTGACGCCCAATATCATCGAGGTGGTGGTCAAAGCGCCGGCGGCGGCGCGCGCTTTCCATCCCGGCCAATTCTACCGGCTGCAGAATTACGAGACCCAAAGCCCCTATATCGACGGCACGCACCTGGCCATGGAAGGGCTGGCGCTGACCGGCGCCTGGGTGGACCGCGACCAGGGGCTGATTTCCACCATCGTGCTGGAAATGGGCGGCTCGTCCGATCTCTGCATGCTGCTGGAAAAAGGCGATGCGGTGATCCTGATGGGGCCGACCGGAACGCCGACCGAAACGCCCGGCGGCGAGACGGTTCTGCTGATCGGCGGCGGGCTCGGCAACGCCGTGCTGCTGTCGATCGGCAAGGCGCTGCGCGAAAACGGCTCCAAGGTGCTCTATTTCGCCGGCTACAAGCACCGGGCGGACCGTTACAAGGTGGCCGAGATCGAGGCCTGCGCCGACACGGTGGTGTGGTGCTGCGACGAAGCGCCGGGTTTTTCGCCGACTCGCAAGCAGGACCGCGCCTTCGTCGGCAATATCGTCGCCGCCATCACCGCTTATGGAACGGAGAAATTAGGCCCGACGCCGATCGCCTTGAATACGATCGACCGCCTGATCGTCATCGGCTCGGACGGCATGATGAACGCCGTGGCGCGGGCGCGGGAAGGGGCGTTCAAGCCGATGCTGAAGCCCGGCAACCGCGCCATCGCCTCGATCAACTCGCCGATGCAATGCATGATGAAGGAAATCTGCGCCCAATGCCTCCAGGTGCAGAAGGACCCCGCCACCGGCGCCGAAACCGTGGTGTTCTCGTGCTTCAACCAGGATCAGCCGCTGGAGCGAGTCGATTTTAAATGCCTGCATGAGCGCTTGAACCAGAACGCGCTCGAGGAAAAACTGGCCGCGTTGTGGATCGACCGCTGCCTGCGCCATATGGGCGCGCGTACCGCCGCCGGATAGGATGCGTCGCACAAATTACTTTAAAAACAGAATCCTGAGGGAGTTTCTTCGCGCGAGTCGCGCCTAGCCCATGCGCCGCCATTCGCCGTCGCGCAGCGCCTCGAGCGGCCGGAAGCGTTCCTTGTAGGCCATTTTGGCGCTGGCCGAGATCCAATAGCCCAGATAGACGAAAGCCAGGCCGCGCCGCCGCGCCTCGTCGACCAGGCCCAGCACCAGCATGGTGCCGAGGCCGCGTTTGCCTTCTCCGGGATCGTAATAGCTGTAGACCGCGGAAATCCCGTCATCGAGCACGTCGGCCAGGCAGGCGCCGCGCAACGCGCCGCTTTTTTCGCGCAAGGTAAGAACCCGGGTCAGAAGTGGGCTGTCCTCGATCATCGCCCGGTAATCGCCGAAGGTCATCGCCGCCATGTCGCTGTCGGCGTGGCGCGAACGTTGATAGCGCTGGAACAGGCGGAACTGTTCGTGATCGGCGCGCGGATTTTCGGCCGATGCGGCGAGGTCGCGATTGACGTTGCGGATGCGGCGCTGCGACCGGCTTTCGGCGAAATCCTCCACCGGTATGCGCACCGGCACGCAGGCCGAGCAGCCGGAACAGGCCGGGCGATAGGCCAGCGCATGGCTGCGGCGAAAGCCGGCGCGCGACAATTCGTTGTAAAGGATTGCGGCGCCGCTGCCGAACAACTCGGTCACGAGCTTGCGCTCGCCGCGTCCGGCGACATAAGGGCAGGGCAAGGTGCCGGTGGCAAAGAAATGCTGTGGCGGGATCAGTTCGATCGCCACTCTCGACGAGCCGCCGCGGCCTTCGGGCATGCTGCCACCCCCTTCTGAGGGTGGATTATGGACGACTGTAAGGCCCGGGCGC
>DATNMV010000198.1:0-7051 GCA_035602175.1 Allostellaceae bacterium | reverse complement strand
TCACCGGCCCGGCCGATACCGCCTTCCCCGACGGGCCGCCCCCATCTGAGAAAAAGGACGCAAATGCCGGCAACGGTACGGCACCGGTTGCGCCGCCTTCACCGCAGGTCAAGACCGCGGCGCAGCCGCTCAACATCGTGGTGGTGGCCGACACCGACCTGCTCGACGACCGCTTCTGGGTCGACGTGCAGGAATTTTTCGGCCAGCGCGTCGCCGTGGCCAACGCCAATAACGGCGATTTCGTCACCAACGCCCTCGACGTGCTGTCGGGCGGCGCCGATCTCGTGGGCTTGCGTTCGCGCGGCAGCTCGGCGCGGCCCTTCGATCTGGTGCAGGACATCCAGCGCCAGGCCGATGCGCGCTACGAGGCGAGCGAAAAGACGCTCGAGGACCGGCTCAAGGACACCCAGCAGAAGCTCAAGGATCTGCGCGCCTCGGCGGACAAGCCGGGCGCCCAGCCCGACGCCGCCCAGGAAGCGGCGATCGACGATTTCCGCAATCAGTTGCTCGCCACCAGGCGCCAGCTGCGCGAGGTGCAGCTGGCCGAGCGCCAGGACCTCAATTTCCTCAAGGGGCTGCTCGAATTCTTCGACATCGCCTTCATCCCGATCCTGGTGGCGATCGCCGCCGCGGTCATCGGCATTCTCCGGCTGCGGCGCCGCGCGCGCGCCGCGCATACCGTCTGAGGGGGCGCGCCATGCAGCAGAAAGGCCTGATCGCGCTTCTCGCCGTGACCTTCGTGGCGGTGATCCTGGCGGCGGTTTCGTCCCTGGGCGGCGGCCCCAACGCCAATCCCTTGATCGGGAAGCCGGTCTTGAGCGGTCTCGCCTCCCGTCTCGCCGAGGTCGAGCAGATCGCGCTGGTCCAGGGCGAGGCCAAGACCACGCTCGCGCGCCGCGACGGCCAGTGGGTGGTGGCGGAACGCGGCGACTATCCCGCCGACGCCCAGAAACTGCGCCAGCTGCTGCTGGGATTGGCCGAGCTGGTTTATGTCGAGCCCAAGACCGCGGAAGCGAAGAATTATCCGCGGCTCGAGGTCGAGGATGCCGGCGCCAAGGATTCGAAATCCACGCTGATCACGGTCTCGGGCCCGCAGGGCGCGCTGTTGGGCGAGATCATCGCTGGCAAGCCGCGCGTCGACGAGCTGGGCGGCGGCGATGACGGCGTTTATGTGAGAAAGCCGGGCGACGCGCAATCCTGGCTGGCGCGCGGCACGCTCGATCTGTCCGATACCTCCGGCTGGCTCGACCACGCGCTGGTCGATCTGCCGGCGGCCGGGGTGAAAGAGGTGCTGTTGACTTCGCCCGACGGCGTCAAGCTCACCGTCACCCGCGACAAGCCCGCAGACAAATTCCGTCTCGTCGAGTTGCCCAAGGACAAGAAGCTCAAGAGCGACGATGCGCTCGACGCCATTGCCGGCGCGCTCGCCGGGCTGTCGTTGAGCGACGTCAAGCCGCAAGCGGATTTCGCCTGGCCCAAGACGGGCGCAAGCCGCGCCCGTTTCACCTTCTTCGACGGGCAGGTGGTGAATGTTGAACTGGCCGATCAGGACAAGACCAGCTGGGCGCGCGTTACCGCCGCGGGAACCGGCGATGCATCGGCCAAGGCGCGGGATTTGAACGCGCGAACGTCAAGCTGGGTCTATGCGCTGCCCGCGTTCAAGGCCGCCATCCTGAAGATCCGGCTCGCTGACCTGCTGGCCCCCGCCAAATCCTCCTGAGGGTGGCATGGCATTGAGCGGCGATCCCGTCTCGCCCTGCATCCGGCTCTGCGCGCTCGATCCGGCGAGCGGGCTGTGCCGCGGCTGCCGCCGTTCGCTCGACGAAATCGCCTCCTGGCCGACGCTCGACGCCGCGGCCAAACGGCGGATTCTCGCCGATTTACCAAGGCGCTCCGCCATGCCGAAGGATCGACCCAGCCCTGCGTGAACCGGGTCGCCTTTTCGCCGCGCGCTGCTTATATAAGGGCGAGAGAGGGACCCCCCATGCTCGATCAAACGACGAATATCCGGCCGGTGGCGAAACTGGTGCGCGGCATGCCGACCAATGACGGCGATGGCGTCAAGCTAACCCGCGTCATCGGCGGCCCCGGCCTTTCCGAGCTCGATCCTTTCCTGTTGCTGGACGAAATCCGCTCCGACGACGGCGCTGATTACGTCGGCGGCTTCCCCGAGCATCCGCACCGCGGCTTCGAGACCGTGACCTATGTTCTCGCCGGGCGCATGCGCCACGGCGACAACAAGGGGAACAAGGGCCTGCTCGTTCCCGGCTCGGTGCAATGGATGACCGCCGGGCGCGGCATCGTCCATTCCGAGATGCCGGAGCAGGAGAACGGGCTGATGTGGGGCTTCCAGCTCTGGGTCAATCTGCCGGCGAAAGACAAGATGATGGCGCCGCGCTATCAAGACATCGATCCGGCGCGCATTCCTGAAACCGTGCTGCCGGGCGGCGTCAAGCTGCGCGTGCTCGCCGGCACGGTGGGCGAGACCAAGGGGCCGGTCGAGGGCATCGTCACCGAGCCGCTGCTGTTGGACGTAACCCTGCCGGGCGGCGCCTCCGCCGATATCGATCTGCCCGAAGGCCACAACGTCTTCGCCTATGTCTTCGACGGCGAAGCCACGCTCGGCGAGCCGGCACGCGCCGTCACCCACGGCCAGGTCGCCGTGTTTGGCGCCGGCGGCGCCGTCCGCCTCGCGGGCGGCCCGGGACGAGTGTTGCTGGCGGCGGGAAAGCCGCTGGCCGAGCCGGTGGCGCGCTATGGGCCGTTCGTCATGAACACGCCGGCGGAAATCCGCCAGGCGATCACCGACTACCAATCGGGCCGGTTTTAAGGGTAATCTCTATCGAGGGGTGGGGCCGGTTCGCCCGCGCGGCGGACCGCTGGGGAGAAGCCTATGAGACGCATTGACGGCATGGCCGTGTTGTTCCTGGCCTCGGTTCTGACCTGGGCCTGCAACGGGCCGGGGCAATGGAACAAGGACGGCGCGACGCCCGCCATGGCGGCGGCGGATCTGGCGGACTGCAACAGCTTCGCCCAATCCGCCTCGCGCACCACCGCCAACATCAATCAGGACATCATGTCGGCGCGCGGCAAGGATTGGCAGGACACCGGCGCGCTCGCCACCATGCAGGACACTTACAAGGCGCAGAACCAGGACCGGACGCACGACATCGTGTTCCGCTGCATGGTCGGCAAGGGCTACGCCCCGGGCTGAGCGGCGCGGGCTTCAGCGCCGCCGCGTCGCGGCGGCGGGTTTTTCCGGATCTTTACCGATGACGCCGGGGTCGAGCGAAGTCGGGCCGTAGCAATGCTCGGGTCCGGGGAAGCGGCGCGCGCGCACGTCGTCGGCATAGGCGGTCGCGGCGGCGGTGATCAAAGGTCCGAGCTCGGCGAAGCGCTTGACGAAACGCGGCGGCTGCATGCCGGACAATCCCAGCAGATCCTCGGTGACCAGAATCTGTCCGTCGCAGGCGGGCGAGGCGCCGATGCCGATGGTCGGGACATGAACGGCTTCGGTGGCGCGGCGCGCCACCGGCTCGTTGGTGCCTTCGATGACGATGGCGAAGCAGCCGGCCTGGGCCACCGCGCGCGCATCGGCCATGACCCGCGCGGCCTCGGCCTCGTTGCGGCCTTGCGCGCGGAAGCCGCCGATGACGTTGACCGATTGCGGTTGCAATCCGATATGGCCCAGCACCGGAATGCCGCGCTCCACCAGGAAGCGCACGGTCTCGGCCATCGCCTCGCCGCCTTCGATCTTGACGCCGGCGGCGCCGGTCTCGGCCATGATGCGCGCGGCGTTTTGGAACGCCTGGGCGGGACTTTCCTGATAGGAACCGAAGGGCATGTCGACGATGACGCAGGCGCGTTTCGCGCCGCGCACCGCCGCCGCGCCGTGCGCGATCATCATCTCGAGCGTCACCGGCAGCGTGCTCTCGAAGCCGTAGATCACCATGCCCAGGGAATCTCCGACCAGCAGCAGATCGGCGATCGGGTCCAACAGCCGCGCCATCGGCGTGCTGTAGGCGGTCAGGCAGACGATCGGCTCGGCGCCCTTGCGGCGCGCGATCTCGGCGGGCGTACGTTTCTTGTCGGCGGCAACGGTGCTCATCGCGGGTCTTTCATCGACAGCGGTCGAAGGACGCATTATGCCCGAACCGGCCGCCAAAAGGACACAAAAGCCGCGGCGGCGGAGCGGTTTTAACCCGTTGCGGGGCTTGTCATTCGCCGCCGGGGGGCTTAAGTCAAAGCCCTAACAAGCGGTTTTCCGGAGCGGTTTAATGGCTTTCAGGGTCGCGGTGGTGGGCGCCACCGGCAATGTCGGCCGCGAGATGCTGAGCATCCTCGCCGAACGCCAATTCCCCGTGTCCAAGGTCCATGCCGTCGCTTCCGAGCGTTCGGCCGGGGCCGAAGTGTCCTTCGGCGAAAACACGGTTGTCAAGGTCGAGGAACTCGACAAGTTCGATTTCCAGGGCGTCGACATCGCGCTGTTCTCGCCCGGCGCCAAGGTGTCGGCGGTGCACGCTCCGCGCGCCGCCAAGGCCGGCGCAATCGTCATCGACAACACCTCGCATTTCCGCATGGACAAGGACGTGCCGCTGGTGGTGCCCGAGGTCAATCCCGAGGCGATCGCGCAATACAAGAAGCGCGGCATCATCGCCAATCCCAATTGCTCGACCATCCAGATGGTGGTGGCGCTGAAGCCGCTGCACGATCTCGCACGCATCAAGCGCGTGGTGGTGGCGACGTATCAGTCGGTGTCGGGCGCCGGGCGCGAGGCGATGGACGAGCTCTTCACCCAGACGCGCGGCGTCTTCGTCAACGATCCGATCCGCAAGGAGCAGTTCACCAAGCAGATCGCCTTCAACGTCATTCCGCACATCGACGTGTTCGTCGACGGCGGCGATACGAAGGAGGAATGGAAGATGGCGGGCGAGACGCGCAAGATTCTCGGCATGGACATCGCCGTGACCGCCACCTGCGTGCGCGTGCCGGTGTTCATCGGCCATGCCGAGGCGATCAACGTCGAGTTCGAGCGGCCGCTGAGCGAGGCCCAGGCCCGCGCTTGCCTGAAGAAGGCGCCGGGCGTCACCGTCGTCGATCACCGCGCCGACGAGGGCTACGTCACCCCGGCCGAGGCGGCGGGCGAGGATTCGGTATTCGTCAGCCGCATCCGCCGTGATCCCACGGTGCCGAACGGGCTCAATCTGTGGGTGGTGGCCGACAATCTGCGCAAGGGCGCGGCCTTGAACGCGGTGCAGATCGCCGAGGTGCTGGCGCGCGACTATCTCAAATCGGCGGCCAAGGCATCCGCCAGCGCGTTCTGAACTTGGGCCGCCCTAAACCGTGAGCGCGCGTCCCCGTCGCAGCGTGCTGTTCATGCCGGGCTCGAACGCCCGCGCGCTGGAAAAGGCGCGCGGCCTGCCGGCCGACGCGCTGATTTTCGATCTCGAGGATTCGGTCGCGCCCGACGCCAAGGACGAAGCGCGCCAAGCCGTGGCGGCGGCGGTGGGACGGGGTGGCTATGGTGGCCGCGAGCTGATCCTGCGGGTGAACGGGCTCGACACTTCCTGGGCCGTGGACGATCTGCGCGCAGCGGCGCGCATGAAGCTCGACGCCGTGCTGCTGCCCAAGGTCGAAAGCGCGAACGATCCGCGCCGCGCCGAGGCGCTGCTGATCTCGGCCGGCGCGCCCAAGGATCTGGGCCTGTGGTGCATGATGGAGAGGGCGCGCGCCATGCTGCACGCCGAAGAAATCGCCGCTTCGACGCCGCGGCTGAAGGCGCTGGTCATGGGCACCGCCGATCTGTCGAAGGAACTCCACGCCGAGGAAACGCCGTTGCGCGAGCCGATGATCACCGCGCTCGGCCTCACCGTGCTGGCGGCGCGCGCCCACGGCCTGGCGCTGCTCGACGGCGTGTTTTTCGATCTTGATGATATGGCTGGGTTCGAGCGCGAATGCCGCCAGGGCCGCGCCTTGGGCTTCGACGGCAAGACCCTGATCCATCCCAAGACCATAGCCGTCGCCAACGCCGTGTTCTCGCCCAGCGCGGCCGAACTCGAGCGCGCCCGGCGCGTGATCGCCGCCCATGACGTGGCCGCGTCCAAGGGCCAGGGCGTCGCGCTGCTCGACGGCAGGCTGGTCGAGCGCCTCCATGTCGAGGCGGCGCGGCGCGTGCTCGATCTGGCTTCCGCAATCACCGCGCTCGAGCAGGGGCTTGGCGCGCGCGTTTAATCCATCCATTTCATGCAGGCATGGGTTGTCCGGTGCGTCGTTGACTAAAGGGCGGCAGCCGGTCTAAACCATGCCCCTCGTTAGCGTTTCCAGGTCCTAAGGTCCTTCGGATGACGCCCGTTGAACGGCCGCTTTCGCCTCATCTGCAAATCTACAAGCCGCAACTCACTTCGGTATTGTCGATTACCCATCGCGCCACCGGCCTGGCGCTGAGCTTCGGCACCGTGTTCCTGGTTTGGTTTCTGGCGGCGGCGGCCTGGAGCGACGGCGCCTTCGCCCTGGCGCAGGGCTTCTGGAGCTCCTGGCTCGGCGAGATCTGCCTCTTCGGCTGGAGCGTCTCGCTGTTCTATCATCTGTTGAACGGAATCCGGCATCTCGCCTGGGACATCGGCCTGGGCTTCGAGCTCAAGACGGTCTACCGCACCGGCTGGGCGGTGGTGATCGGCAGCCTTTTGCTCACTCTCGCCGCCTGGATCGTCGGGCTCCATCTGCGGGGCCAGTTGTGAGCGCCATCAGCGTCCGTCATTGGCGCAACCAGCGGATTTCGGCGGTCGTGCTGATCCCGCTGGCGCTGTGGTTCGTCATCTCGATGTTCGTGCATATGGGCGACAGCCGCGCGCAAATCGCGGCCTGGCTGTCGCGGCCGGTCGAGGGCCTGCTGATGGCCGCGCTCGTGCTCTGCGTGCTCTATCACATGGTGCTGGGCGTGCGCGTGGTGATCGAGGATTACGTCGCCGACGACGGCCGCCGGGCCCGGGCCATAACCGCCGTCACCGTCGCCGGCTTCGCGCTGGCGATCGTCGCGCTGGCGGCGCTGGCC
>DATNMV010000197.1:0-10393 GCA_035602175.1 Allostellaceae bacterium | reverse complement strand
CCCGCGAAATTCCTGGCGATGCGCCGCCATTTCCAGGAACGCGTCGAGGCCGCCCAGGCGAAATGGGACGTGGTCGAACTCGAAACCTCGTTCCGCTCGACCCCGGCCATATTGAAGACGGTCGACGCCGTTTTCGCCGTCGCGGCAGCGTCGGATGGCGTCACGCTCGACGGCTCGAACATCCGCCACGAGGCGTCGCGCGCCAACGCCGCCGGACTGGTCGAGTTGTGGCCGGCGGTCGGGCCCGAGGAAAGCGCGCCGCCCGAGCCCTGGGATGCGCCCTTGACCCAGTCGCAAAGCCGCCTGCCGGCGGCGCGGCTGGCGCTGGCGGTGGCGGCCAAGATCGAGGCTCTCACCCGCGAGAAGCTCGAATCGCGCAACCGCCGGATAACCCCCGGCGACATCATGGTGCTGGTGCGCCGGCGCACGCCGTTCATAGGCGCGCTGGTGCGGGGCTTGAAGGAGCGCGGCGTCGAGGTGGCGGGGGTCGACCGCATGCGTCTCGCCGACCAGCTCGCGATCGAGGACATGGTGGCGCTGGCCAATTTCCTGCTGCTGCCGGCGGACGATCTGACCCTGGCCTGCGTCTTGAAGGGCCCGCTTTACGGCTTCGACGACGATCTGTTGTTCGAGCTCGCCTGGAAGCGTTCGGGCGGTCTCTGGAACGAGCTGCGCCGCCGATCCAACGAGCGCCCGCAATTCCGCGCAGCGGCGGAGGATTTGACTGAGCTCCTTGGCATGGCCGATTTCATACCGCCTTACGAGCTCTTCGCCGAGGTGCTGGGCGCGCGCGGCGGCAGGCGCAAGGTGCTGGCGCGGCTCGGGCCCGAGGCGGGTGATCCGCTGGACGAGCTGCTGGCCGCTGCCTTGGCCTATGAGCGCGGCCACGGAGTGTCGCTGCAGGGGTTCCTCCACTGGCTGGTGCTGGGCGAGCTCGAGGCCAAGCGCGACCTCAACAACGACAGCGGGCGCGACGAGGTGCGCGTCATCACCGTGCACGGCGCCAAGGGGTTGCAGGCGCCGGTAGTGTTCCTACCCGATACGCTCCAGGTGCCGAACCGGTCGCCGCCTCTGGTGTGGAGCGCGGACGGCCTGCCGCTCTGGCTCAAACAGGGCGCCGCGCCCGTAGCATTGGCCGCGCGCCAGGCCGCTGATCTCAAGCGCGACCAGGAATACCGCCGCCTGCTCTATGTCGCGCTCACCCGCGCCGAGGACCGGCTTTATGTCTGCGGCTGGCACGGCCGGCAGAACCCGCCTGCCGGCAATTGGTACGACTTCGTCAAGGCGGGATTGAAAGCGGCGGACGCCAAGGCTTTCCCGTTCGACGCCACCAGGCTGATCGGCGGCGACGGCTGGAACGGCGAGGGGCTGCGCCTCGCCTCGCGCCAGCACGGCAAGGCGGAAGAGGCGCGGAAGCCCGCCCGGCTCGGGCAAGGGGTCCCATCACCGCTGCCGGAATGGGCCAAAACACCGCCCCCGCCCGAGCCTTCGCCGCCCAAGCCGCTGGCGCCGTCGCGGCCGTCGCGCGAGGAGCCGGCGGTGCTCTCGCCCTTGAGCGGCGCGCAGGGATCGGATTTCCGCCGCGGCTTGCTGGTTCACCGCCTGCTGCAAAGCCTCCCCGGCTTGGCACCCGAGAAGCGCGCGGCGGCTTCGCGCCGCTTTCTCGCCCGGCCGGTCTTCGATCTGCCGCGCGCGCAGCAGGACTCGATATCCGCCGAGACCCTGGCGGTGCTGGCGCATCCCGACTTCGCCCCGCTCTTCTCGCCCGAATCCGAAGCCGAAGTGCCGGTGGTGGGGTTGGTCAACGGCCGCGCCATTTCCGGGCGCATCGACCGGCTGGTGGTATCCGAAAACGAGGTGCTGATCGTCGATTACAAGACGCTGCGCCCGGTGCCGGCGGATGAATCGCAGGTGCCGCCGGCCTATATCGAGCAATTGGCCGGTTATCGCTCGGCCATCATGGGGGTTTATCCCGGCAAGACCGTGCGCTGCGCGTTGTTGTGGACCGAAGGCCCGGCATTGATGCCTATTAACGATGCAACCCTCGCGCGCTTTGGCTCATAAGGCTTGTGTTTCAAGCCCCTGAGCCATGCGCCCAGCATGACTCAAATACGCGGGAGCCGCGCTTGACCCCGTTTCCTCCGCTCGCTTAATCTTCGCGGCTCGTTTGGTGTTGGGGAGAATGGAATGAAGCCGAACAAGGTCACCGATTTGTCTTTCGACGCCGACGTGCTGCGCGCGCAGAAACCGGTGCTGGTCGATTTCTGGGCGGAGTGGTGCGGCCCGTGCAAGATGCTTGGGCCCTTGCTCGACGACCTCGCCGCCGCCTTGGCCGGCAAGGTGACGGTCGCCAAGGTCAACATCGACGAGAACCCGCAGACGCCGACCAAATACGGCGTGCACGGCATTCCGACCCTGATGCTGTTCAAGAACGGCCAGGTCACCGCCACCAAGATCGGCGCCATGCCCAAATCCAAGCTGATGGAATGGGTGCAGTCGGTTCTGTGATTTTCTGGCCGTCCGCTTTATGACGCTCGCGGCTTCAAATTCGGATCATTCGCCATCGGGGCTGCTTTGGGCCAGCGACCGAATGCGAGTATCCACAGCACGATAATGCCGCCCAAGGTCGAAAAGAAGACAACCAATATTATCCACCATCTCGATCGTCCGGTGCGCTTTAAAATTATGTAAAGCGGGATGGCCGTGATGATTGCACTCAGCGCAAAAGAAATTTGCGTGATGGTTGACGTTGTCTGGTCCATTATTTTTCTCCGTCGATTTACGTGAACCGGCCATGCCGTTTGGTCCGTGGCCTGGCAATAGCTGCGTTTCGGCCGGCGCGTGATTTTCTAACCATTCTCTTCCAGCACCCGTCCCGCCAGATAAAGCGAGCCGCAGATCAGGACGCGGCTGTAGGGCCTCGCGGTGCTCTTCACCGCCGCGGCGAGGCTCGGTGATGCCGAGGCCCGCAAACCCGCGCAGCGCGCCGCATTGGCTGCCTCTTCGGCCGAAAGCGAATTGGCCTCGCGCGGTATCGCCACCGCCGCCAGTTCCTCGACCAGGGGCGCCAAGGGCTTGAGAAATGCCGCCGCATCGTGGGTCTTGAGCATGCCGAAGACCAGGCGCACCGGCTTGTCTTTCCAGCCCGCAACGAACCGCGCCAACGCCGCCCCGCCCGCCGCGTTATGCGCGCCGTCGAGCCAGAGCTCGCAATCCTGCGGCAGCGCCGAAACCAGCGGTCCTTTGGTAAGACGCTGCAGCCGCGCCGGCCATTCCACCGCCTTGATGCCGCGCGCCAGCGCATCCGCGCCGAGCTTGAATCCGTCGAGGCATTCGAGCGCGGCCAGCGCCGTCCCGGCATTGCCGTATTGATGCTCGCCCGCCAGCCCCGGCGGCGGCAGATCGAGATCGCGTTTGCCGCGATAGGCCAAGCCGCCATCCGCGCCGCGCGCGACATTCCATTCCCTTCCTTGGCGGAAGAGCGTCGCGCCCAGCGCCGTCGCCCGCGCCTCGATCACCGCTTCCGCCTCGGGCAGCTGCGCCGCCACCACTGCCGGCGAGCCTGGCTTAATAATTCCGGATTTTTCGAAGGCGATGGCGGCAATGGTCTCACCCAGGAAATGCTGGTGGTCGATCGAGATGGGCGTGATGATGGTTACGGCGGGACGGGCGATGATGTTGGTTGCATCGAACCTGCCGCCCAGCCCCACTTCAAGCAGCACGATATCGGCCGGTGCGCGGGCGAAACCCAGCAGCGCTGCCGCCGTGGTGATCTCGAAGAAAGTGATGGGCGCGCCCCGGTTGAAAAGCTCGCATTCCTCCAGCAGCGCCGCGAGATGCTTTTCCTCGATCAGCCGGCCGGCGAGGCGGATGCGCTCGTGGAAGCGCACCAGGTGCGGCGAGGTATAGGCGTGGATGCGATAGCCCGCCGCTTCGAGGAAAGCGCGCAGGAAGGCGATGGTCGAACCTTTGCCGTTGGTGCCGGCGACATGCACCACCGGCGGCAATTGGTCCTGGGGGTTGCCGAGATCGGCCAGCAGCCGTTGGACGCGCTCAAGCGAGAGATCGATCAGCTTCGGGTGGAGCGCCAGCAGCCGCTCCAGAATCCGGTCGCTGGCCGGAGAAGGCCCCGTCAGGGGCGGCTCTCCGGCAGCGGGCGCGGCTTGGCCAGCGCCAGCGGCGCCTTCCGGCCGCTGCGGCACAGCAGGTCGAGAATCCGCTCGAGCGTCGCCTTCAACTCGCGGCGATGCACCACCATGTCGACCATGCCGTGCTCGAGCAGGTATTCGGCGCGCTGGAAGCCCTCGGGCAGTTTTTCGCGGATGGTCTCTTCGATCACGCGCGCGCCGGCGAAGCCTATCACCGCGCCCGGCTCGGCCAGCGTCACGTCGCCGAGCATGGCGAAGGAGGCCGAAACGCCGCCCGTGGTCGGGTCGGTCAAGATCACGATATAGGGTCGGTGCGATTCCTTGACCATCTCGACCGCGAGCGTGGTGCGCGGCATTTGCATCAAGGAAAGAATCCCCTCCTGCATGCGCGCGCCGCCCGAGGACGGCACCACCACCAGCGCCGCCTCTTGCAGCACGGCGAGCCGCGCCGCGGTCAGCACCGCCTCGCCCACCGCTATGCCCATCGAGCCGCCCATGAAGCCGAAATCGAAAGCGCAGATCACCGCCGCCACCCCGCCGATGGTGCCGTGCGCCACCACCGCGGCGTCGCGGTTCGCGCTTCCGCCATTGACGCCTTGTGCCTCTTTGAGCCGGTCGCTGTAGCGCTTGCGATCACGGAATTTGAGCGGATCGGAAATGACCTTGGGCAATTCGATGATTGTGTATTTGCCGCCGTCGAACAACAGCGCCAGGCGTTTGTCCGGCGAGATTCGCAGATGATGGCCGCAATTGCCGCAGACATAGAGATTGGCCTCGAGCTCGCGGTGGAACAGCATCTGCCCGCAGCTCGGGCATTTGTGCCAGAGATTGTCCGGCACCTCCTTCTTGGCGACGACGGCGCGGATCTTGGGCAGGACGAAATTGGTGAGCCAGTTCATTGCGCCGCCACCCTCCGGCCCAATCCTTTAGCCGGCCCGCGCGCCTGGCGCACGCCCTTGGCCAAGGCCTTGACATCCTTGAGCAAAGCTGTGATCAGGCCGGGCTTGGCGCGGCCCCGTTTGTCGAGTTGAGAGGCGAGACGTTCGACCAGCGCCGAGCCCACCACCGCCGCGTCGGCGACGCGCGCCACCGCCGCCGCCTGGGCGGGGTTCTTGATGCCGAAGCCCACCGCCACCGGCAGCCGGGTGTGACGCTTCAACCGCGCCACCGCTTGCTCGATCGTGCCGCGCTTTGCGGAGGTTGTGCCGGTGATGCCGGCGATGGCGACGTAATAGATGAAACCGCCGGTGTTGCGCAGCACGGCGGGCAGGCGCCGGTCGTCGGTGGTCGGCGTGGCGAGGCGGATGAAATCGATCCCCGCCGCCCGCGCCGGCAGGCACAGCTCCTCGTCATGCTCGGGCGGAAAATCCACCACGATCAGCCCGTCGCAACCAGCATCCTTGGCGTCCTTGAGGAATCGGGCCACGCCATGGCGGTAGATCGGGTTGTAATAGCCCATCAGCACCACCGGCGTGGCGGCGTCGGTTTTGCGGAAGCGGCGCAGCACCTCGAGCGTCTTGGACAGGGTCATGCCGGATTTGAGCGCGCGCAAACTCGCCGCCTGGATCGCCGGGCCGTCGGCCATCGGGTCGGAGAACGGCATGCCGATCTCGATCAGATCGGCCCCGGCGCCCGGCAAGGAAGCGAGTATCTTTTCAAAACTCGCGCGGTCGGGATCGCCGCAGGCGAGATATGTGATCAGCCCGGCGCGGCCCTCGGCGGCCAGCGCGGCAAAGCGCGCTTCGATGCGGCTCACGGTTTCGCTCCCAGCGCCTTGGCGACGGTGTCGACGTCCTTGTCGCCGCGTCCGGAGAGATTGATCACCAGCAGATTGTCCTTGGCCAATCCTTCCGCGCGTTTCATAACCTCGGCGACGGCGTGGGCCGATTCCAGCGCCGGAATGATTCCCTCGAGCCGGGTCAGCAGCCGGAAGCCTTCCAGCGCCTCGCGGTCGGTAATCGGCACGTATTCGACGCGCTTCTTGTCGAACAGCCAGGCGTGCTCGGGGCCGATGCCGGGATAATCGAGCCCGGCCGAGATCGAATGGGTGTCGAGAATCTGGCCGTCGCCGTCTTGCAGGTAATAGCTGCGGTTGCCGTGCAGCACGCCGGGCGATCCCCCATTGAGCGAGGCCGCGTGCTTGTCGCTCTTGATGCCGAGCCCGGCGGCTTCGACGCCGATCATCTTCACGCCGGGCTCGTCGAGGAAGGGGTGGAACAAGCCGATGGCGTTGGAGCCGCCGCCGACGCAGGCGACCAGCGTGTCGGGCAGCCGTCCCTCGGCCTTTTGCATCTGCGCGCGCACCTCTTCGCCGATCACGTTCTGGAAGTCGCGCACCATTACCGGGTAGGGGTGCGGCCCGGCCGCCGTGCCGATGAGGTAGTAGGTGTCCTCGACATGGGCGACCCAGTCGCGCAGCGCCTCGTTCATCGCGTCCTTGAGCGTAGCCGTGCCGGAAGTCACCGGCCGCACCTCCGCCCCCAGCAGATTCATGCGGAAGACATTGGGCTTCTGCCGCTCGATGTCGGTCGCGCCCATATAGACGACGCAGGGCAGGTCGAACAACGCGCAGACCGTGGCGGTGGCGACGCCGTGCTGGCCGGCGCCGGTCTCGGCGATGATGCGCCGCTTGCCCATGCGCCGGGCAAGCAGAATTTGCCCGACGGTGTTGTTGATCTTGTGCGCGCCGGTGTGGTTGAGGTCCTCGCGCTTCAGATAGATCTTGGCGCCCTTCAAGTGCCGGGTCAGGCGCTCGGCGAAATAGAGCGGCGAAGGCCGGCCGACGTAATGCTCGAGGTAATAGTCGAGCTCGGCCTTGAAGGCGGAATCCTTGCGGGCCGTCTCATAGGCGCGCTCGACCTCGAGCACCAGCGGCATGAGCGTCTCGGCGACAAAACGCCCGCCATAGATGCCGTAAAGCCCGCGCTCGTCGGGCCCGCCGCGGAAGGTATTGGGGGCTGCCATGTGCTCTAAAGCGTCGCCGCTAACCGCCTGAGGGAAGGGACGGTTTTACCCCCAATCGGGGGCCGCTCAAAGGCTCAAATCCGGCTCGCCTGGGCCAGGAACTCCCGGATCTTGGCCGGATCCTTGACCCCCGGGCGGGTTTCAACGCCGGAGGAGACATCGACCGCCTTGGCGCCGGAGATGCGCACCGCCTCGGCCAGATTGCCGGCATTGAGCCCGCCCGACAGCATCCAGGGCAGGGGCCAGCGCCGCGCGCGCAGCAATTCCCAGTCGAAGGCGAGCGCGTTGCCGCCGGGCCGGGTGGCTTCCTTGGGCGGGCGGGCGTCGAACATCAGCCAGTCGGCGTCGCCGAAATAGGGCGCCGCCGCGCCGAGATCGGCCTCGCACGCTATCTTAATCGCCTTCATCGCCTTCTTGCCGAATTTCTTCTTGATCGCGCCCACGCGCTCGGGCGTCTCCTCGCCGTGGAGCTGGATCATATCGAGCGGCGATTTGGCCAGCACGCGCGCCAGCAGATCGTCCTCGGGGTCGACGAACACGCCGACCCGGGTGATCCCGGCCGGCACGCCGGCGATCAGCGGCGCCGCCTGCTCGGGCGAAAGATTGCGCGGGCTCGGCGGATAGAACACGAAACCGACGAATTTCGCGCCGCCCGCGACGGCGGCGGCGACGCCGTCCGGAGTGGACAGGCCGCAGATCTTGACTTCGACGCTCATGGCCGCCGGATTTCCGAACCGATCTCCGCCAGCATGGCGCGCGCCGCGGATGCCGGGCTGGGCGAGCCGGTGATGGGACGGCCGATCACCAGGTAGTCGGCGCCGGATGCCACCGCGTCCTTGGGGCCCATGACGCGTTTCTGGTCCCCGGGCGAAAGCGAGCCGATGCGGATGCCCGGCACCACCAGCAGGAATTCGGGCCCCAGCGCCTGGCGCAGTTCGGCCACCTCATGCGGCGAACAGACGATGCCGTCGAGCCCGCTGTCGCGCGCCAGCAGCGCCAGCCGCTTGACCTGATCGCCGACCGGGCCCTTCTGGCCGATGGCGTCGAGATCGCGCTCGTCGAGGCTGGTGAGCACGGTCACGCCCAAAAGCTTCATCGGCCTGGTCCTGGCCGCCTGTTTCGCGGCCTCGGCGGCCGCTTTCATCATCGCCGCGCCGCCGGCGCAATGCACCGTCAGCAGCAGTGGCTCGAGCGCGGCCGCCGCTTTGACCGCGCCGGCAACTGTGTTGGGGATGTCGTGCAGCTTCAGGTCGAGGAACAGCGGCAGGTCCTGGGCCGTGTCCTTGATCGCGCGCGGCCCGTTGGCCGTGAAGAATTCCAGGCCGAGCTTGATGCCGCCGACCGAGCCCTTGAGCGTCTTCACCAGGGCCTTGGCCTTGGCCGGGTCGGCAACGTCGATGGCGCAGAGAATGGGGTTCTGGATCGCGGTCATGGCAGGTTCATAGCAGGCCCGGCCGCCCGGCGCATCCCCCGGCGCCCGAGGGCGGGAAAACTACGGCAGTAGGGGCGGCTCCGGCGGCTTGCCGCGCAGGGCTTCCAGCTCGCCCTCGAGCCCGCGCACGCGCTTGCTCTTCTCGCGCGCTTCGCGCCGCTTCTTGCCGCCGTTGATCCAGGCGGTCAATTCGCCCAGCAGAAATCCGATCAGCAGCGCGACCAGCGCCACCAGATAAAGCGGCGCGTCGATCTCGAAGGGCGTGGGCCAGAAGGTCACGCTTACCGTCTCGCGGTTCGAAACCGCGAAAACCACCAGCACCAGCGCCAAGGGCGCGGTGACCAGCCAGTGGATCAGTTTCACGGAATGCCTCGTTGTTTCAGGCCGCGCTCGCGGCCGCCGCTCCAACCCCGCTCGCGCGGCCCAAGATCGCGGGCGGCGGAGGAAACGGACAGGATCACTGCCGCTCGTTGAGCCGTTCGCGCAGCTCCTTGCCGGTCTTGAAGAAGGGAATGTGCTTTTCGCCCACCTGCACGCTGGCACCGGTGCGCGGGTTGCGGCCCATGCGCGCGCCGCGCCGCTTCACCGAAAAGGCGCCGAAACCGCGCAACTCGACCCGGTCGCCGCGCGACAAGGCCGCCGCGATCTCGTCGAAGACGGTGGAAACGATGCGCTCGACGTCGCGCTGGTACAAATGCGGGTTACGCTCGGCCAGATGCTGGATCAGCTCGGATTTGGTCATGGCGCAGCCCTTGCCCCCTTGGCCCGCGTTAAATCATTGGAAAACGTGCCAAATCCCGCCCCCACCGTCAAGGACGGCGGCACGGGCCTCCCGGCCGGGGCGCGGCTCACTGGCCGTCCTTCTCGTCCTTGTCGCCGCCCTTGCGGCCGAGCGCGGCGCCCAGGATGTCGCCGAGCGATGCGCCGCTATCCGACGAGCCGTATTCGGCCATCGCCTGCTTGTCCTCGTCGATTTCGCGCGCCTTGATCGAAAGCGAGGCCTTGCGCCCGCCACGGTCGAGGCCGGTGATCTTGGCGTCGACCTTCTCGCCCACGGCAAAGCGGTCGGGCCGCTGCTCGGCCCGGTCGCGCGACAAATCCGCCTTGCGGATGAAGCCCGGCAGGCCGCTCGCCAGTTGCACTTCGATGCCGCCCTCGGTGACCGCGGTGACGGTGCAGGTGACGACCTCGCCCTTCTTGATGCCGGCGACCTGGGATTCGGTGGGGTCGGCGGTCAACTGCTTGATGCCGAGCGAGACGCGCTCCTTCTCCATGTCGACGTCGAGCACGCGCACCTTCACCATCTGACCTTTCTTGTAGTCCTTGATCGCCTCCTCGCCCGGCTTCTGCCAGTCGAGGTCGGAGAGATGCACCATGCCGTCGATCTCGCCGGGCAGGCCCACGAACATGCCGAACTCGGTGATGTTCTTGACCTCGCCTTCGATCTCGCTGTCGACCGGGTATTTCTCCTTGAAGGTCTCCCACGGATTGGGCAGGCACTGCTTGAGGCCGAGCGAAATCCGGCGTTTCTGCGGGTCGACGTCCAGCACCATGACCTCGACCTCCTGGCTGGTCGAGACGATCTTGCCGGGGTGGACGTTCTTCTTGGTCCAGCTCATCTCCGAGACGTGGACCAAGCCCTCGACGCCGGGCTCCAATTCGACGAAGGCGCCGTAATCGGTGATGTTGGTGACGCGGCCCTTGAACTTGGCGCCGGCCGGGTATTTGAGCTCGACGCCTTCCCACGGATCGGCCTCGAGTTGTTTCATGCCGAGCGAAATGCGCTGGGTCTCGGCGTTGAAGCGGATGACCTGGACCTTGACGGTCTGGCCGATGTGCAAGGCCTCGG
>DATNMV010000196.1:0-7439 GCA_035602175.1 Allostellaceae bacterium | reverse complement strand
CGCCAGCGCGGCGTTGGACGCCGCGTAGGACAGACGGAAATAGGGCGACAGGCCGAAAGCCGCGCCCGGGACCACGGCCACGCCTTCGGCTTCGAGCAGGTATTCGACGAAGTCGCCGTCGGTCTCGATCGCCTTCCCTTGCGGCGTCTGCTTGCCGATGGCGCCGGCGCAGGAGGGATAGACGTAGAACGCACCGTCGGGCACGGCGCAGCGCAGGCCGGCGCAGCGGTTCAAGCCCGCCACCACCAGGTCGCGCCGTTCCTTGAAGATGGCGAGGTTGCGCGGAACGAAATCCTGCGTCCCGTTCAAGGCCTCGACCGCCGCCGCTTGGCTGATCGAGCTCGCGTTGGTGGTCGATTGCGATTGCAGCGCCGCCATCGCGGCGATGAGCTCCTTCGGGCCGCCGCCGTATCCGATGCGCCAGCCGGTCATGGAATAGGTCTTGCTCACGCCGTTGAGCGTGAGCGTGCGCTCGTAAAGTTTGGGCTCGACCGCGCAGACCGTGGCGAATTCGAAATCGCCGTAGAACAGATGCTCGTAGATGTCGTCGGTCAGCACCCAGACCTGCGGGTGCTTCATGAGAACATCGGTCAGCCCTTTCAGCTCCTTGGCGCTGTAGGTCGCGCCCGTGGGGTTGCAGGGCGAGTTGAGGATCAGCCACTTGGTCTTGGGCGTAATCGCCGCCTCGAGATCCTCGGGCCTGATCTTGAAGCCGTTGTTCTCGGGCCCCACCACGGCCACCGGCTTGCCTTCGGCCAGCTCGACGATGTCGGTGTAGGAGACCCAATAGGGCGCCGGCACGATCACCTCGTCGCCGGGGTTGACCGTGGCCAACAGCGCGTTGAACAGCACCTGCTTGCCGCCGGCGCCGACGCTGATCTGATCGGGCGTGTATTCCAGGCCGTTCTCGCGCTTGAACTTGGCGCAGATCGCCTGTTTCAGCGCCGGCGTGCCGTCGACCTGGGTGTATTTGGTGTCGCCCTTGTCGATGGCGCGCTTGGCCGCGTCCTTGATGTTCTGCGGCGTGTCGAAATCGGGCTCGCCCGCGCCCAGGCCGATGATGTCGCGCCCGGCCGCCTTGAGCTTGCGCGCCTTGTCGGTCACCGCGATGGTCGGCGACGGCTTGATGCGTTTGAGACGTTCGGCGACGAGCGACATGGTCCTGATCCTGCGATGGCGGGTTTCTTTTAATGCACCGCACCATGCGGCGCAAGAAGCGGTCGCGCAGAGGAGCCAGACGCGCGGCGCTTGACTCGAATCCCGTCCATCGGCAGGGTTATGACGATGGTTCCCGAGAGGGGATCAAAAGGGAATGCGGTGCGCGCGCCCGGCTTTCATCCGGCCAAACGCGCAATGCCGCGGCTGCCCCCGCAACTGTAAGCGGCGAGCGCGGACCAACGAAGCCACTGGGGCTCTCCCCCGGGAAGGCGGTCCAAGCACCGACCCGCGAGCCAGGAGACCTGCCATCGGCCGTGGTCACGTGCGAGCGCGTCGGGCGGGGTGCACCGATGAGAAGACCGGCTTTTGACGGGGTCGATCCCGCCGGAGGCGGACTTCAGTTCGCGGTGACGTGTCACGACACCGCGAGAGTCCGCCCATGTTCCAGAACGCTTTTTCCGCCCAACGGCTTTGCGCCGCCCTGTTGCTTTGCCTGTCCTGCGCGGGCCCGGCTTGGGCCCAGTCCCAGGACAATTCCGCCTTCGGCACCATGACGCCCATCGTGGTGACCCCGACCGAATTCCCGACGCCTTTGGACGAGATCGGCAATTCGGTTTCGGTCGTCACCTCGGACGACATCGAGCGCAAGCAGGAGCGCACCCTGCCCGACGCGCTCAAGGACGTGCCCGGCCTCAACCTGGTGCAGACCGGCGATGGCCAGACCTCGGTCTTCATCCGCGGCGCCGATTCAAACCACACCAAGGTGCTGATCGACGGCATGGAGGTGAACGACCCGAGCACGCCCGACGGCTCGTTCGATTTCAGTCAGATTCCGACCTGGGATATCGAGCGGATCGAGGTGCTGCGCGGGCCGCAAAGCGGGCTTTACGGTTCGGACGCGATCGGCGGCGTCGTCAACATCATCACCAAGCAGGGCTCCGGACCGATGCTCGCCAACGCCATGGCCGAGGGCGGTTCCTTCGGCACCTTCAACCAGGCGGCGGGCGTCAGCGGTTCGCAGGGCCGCGCCAATTACGATTTCAATTTCGTCCATCTGCGCACCGCCGATCTGCCGGTGACGCCGGGCGACCTGCTGCCGCCCGGCCAGGCCAACATCGACGACTTCTCCAGCAACAAGACTTTCTCGGGCAAAGCCGGCGCCGATTTGACCGATAATTTCAGCGTCAACCTGGTCGCGCGCTATGTCGATTCGCTCGCCCGCAACACCAGCGACACCTTTTCGGTGCCGCCCTTCACCGGCGTGCCGGAGGCCACCCAGTCGACGACCCGGGTGCATGATTTCTTCACCCGCGGCGAGGCCAAGCTGTTGTCGTTCGACGGCAATCTGGAGAACAAGTTCGGCGTCACCTATGTCCATTTCAACCGCAGCAACACCGACATCGATCCGACCAACGTGCCGTCGACCCTTTCGGGCGACCGCACCAAGCTCAACTGGCAGGGGACATTGCATCTCGGCCAGGAACGCACCGTCGTGCTGGGACTCGAGGACCAGACCGACCGGTTCGCCAATCTGGGCATAACCCCGGAGGTCCGGAACCGGGCGGGATTCGCCGAGCTGCACACGGTCATTCTCCCCCGGCTCTACGGCACCGCCTCGGTGCGCGAGGACGACAACAGCAGCTTCGGCATGACGACGACCTGGCGGCTGGCGTCGTCCTATTTCACGCCGGTGACCGAGACCCAACTCAAGGCGAGCTACGGCACCGGCTTCAAGGCGCCGACCTTGACCCAGCTCTACGCCGCGCCCTCCGCCAACCCGCTGCTCCAGCCCGAAAAGAGCCGCGGCTGGGACGCCGGTTTCGAACAGCCCTTGTTCGACAAGAAGGCCAGTTTCGGCGCGACGTATTTCCACAACAGCATCAAGGACCTGATCACCTTCGCGCCGGTTTTTCCCTTCGCCAACATCAACGTCAACCAGGCGACGACCTACGGCGTGGAATCCTTCGTCGCATGGCAGCCGGTGAAAACCATCGATCTGCGCGCCGACTACACCTATACCGTCGCACGCAACGACATCACCGGCTCGGAATTGCTGCGCCGTCCGAGGAACAAGGTAAGCCTCGACGCGAGCTGGACGCCCTTCGTGCCCCTGACCCTGACCGGCGAAATCTTGTACGTCAGCACCTGGCTCGACGCCACGCGCGACAACCCGAACATCTTCACGGCGCAGGCGGCGCCTTATGCGGTCGTCAATCTCGACGCCGAATACCGCGTCAACGCGAACGTCACTTTTTTCGGCCGCATCAACAACCTGCTCGACCGGCGTTACGAGGACCCGATGGGATTCCTCCAGCCCTCGCTGAGCGTCATCGCCGGAATCCGGGTGAGCTGGGGCGGCCCGGGAGGAGCGAATTGATCGCGGCCCCGTTCTTCTCTACTGTGCCCCCAAGCTTGCGAGGTTCCGGATGACCCTTATGACACGATCAGCCGAACGCCGGCGCCTGGGCGCGATGCTCTGGCCCGTGCTGCTGGCGGTGGCGGCGGTGGGCGGCAGCCTCGCCTTCGCCTGCATCACGCCCTTCGCGGCCTTTGCCGCCCTGGCGGCGGAGACGCAGCGGCCGCGCGCGGCGCTCGGCACCCTGGCGCTGATCTGGGCCGCCAACCAGGCGGTGGGCTTCGCCTTCCTTGATTACCCGTTCGACCGCCCGACCCTGCTTTGGGGCCTGGCGATCCTTGCCGCGGCGTTGCTCGCTACAGGCGCGGCATGTTTCGCGGTTGCGCGTCTCGGTTCGATGCGGCGCTGGCAGCGCCTGGCGCTCGCTTTCGCAGCCGCGTTCGTAGTCTATGAACTGGCGTTGCTGGCGCCGGGGCTGGCCACCGGCGAGCTCGCCAATTTCACGCCCGCCCTGGTCCGCGACCTTGCGCTGCTTGATGCGGCGTGGCTCGTCGGCCTGGTCGCGCTCCACGAAATCCTGGTCCGGCTCGGCTGGCCCAATCTATCGAGCCTGCGCCTGCCGGCTTGACGCCGATGGCGCGGATACGCCAATCGCCGACCGAGGAATTCCAGCCCTATATCGAGGCCGTGGTGCGCAGCGGCGACCGCACGCGCATCATCCTCTATGTCACGCTGCTGGTGCTGTTCTTCATCGGCTGCGGCATCCGCGATTTCGCCTGGCCGAGCTGGGACGAGCAGCGCCTGCGCGTGATGCTGGAGAATTACGGCTGCGTCACCGGCACCGGACCGCATAGCGACGACTGCGCCGGGCTGCTGGCCGACTACGCGGACCAGGGGCTGATCTTCGGCACGCCGGGCGACACGATCGCGCCCGGCGCGGCCAAAACGACCGCGGACGCGCAGCGCGAGCTTGCGCTCGACGTCTATCAGCGCCGCATCATCGAGCTGATGAAGAAGGATTTGCACGGCTACGCGCTGGAGATTCCGCTGTTCGGCGTCTATCTCGACGGCAACGATCTGTGGCTGGTGAGCGGCGTGCTGGTCTCGGTGCTGCTACTCATCCTGTTCGCCCATCTCGAGCGCGAATTGGTCAATTACGAGAAGGCGGCGGCGGCGTGCCCCAACGACGGCTGCCGCGATCTTCTGGTGATGGCGCAGATCTTCGCCCTGCCGGGGGAAAAGCCGAGCGCGTCGTCGCCGGCGCGGCGGCTGTTCTTCATCGCGATCTATTTCCTGCCCGCCATCCTCAACCTCTATGTCATCCGCAACGACCTTTCCGAGCGCAATTTCGCGTTCAATTTGCGCATGATCGGGCCGGGCTGGGTGCATATCGAATACGCGCTGAGAATCGTGACGGTCGTGACCGTGACCTATCTCTGCTACCGCTGCTGGCGCATGAGCGGCGAGCTCCAGGACTTCATCGCCACGCTGCAGGCAGGCCGGTTTCCCCGCCGCAAGGTTGAGGCGCGGCCTCGCTAGCAACCCGGCGCGCGAATCCCTATCTTATGCTCCATGTCCGATCCGATCCTTGCCGCCGCCCGGCCGCTCGTTGACCAGGGCCGCCGCTTTGCCATCCATTCCGAATTCCAGCCCGCCGGCGACCAGCCCCAGGCCATAACCGAGCTGGTCAAGGGCATCGCCGGCGGCGCCGGCGAACAGGTGCTGTTGGGCGTCACCGGCTCGGGCAAGACCTTCACCATGGCGCATGTGATCGCGTCGACCCAGCGCCCGGCCTTGATCCTGGCCCCCAACAAGACGCTGGCGGCGCAGCTTTACGGCGAGATGAAGAGCTTTTTCCCGGAGAACGCGGTCGAGTATTTCGTCTCCTATTACGACTACTACCAGCCCGAGGCCTATGTGCCGCGCACCGATACGTTTATCGAGAAGGAATCGTCGATCAACGAACAGATCGACCGCATGCGGCATTCGGCCACCCGCGCCATATTGGAGCGGCGCGACACCGTGATCGTCGCCTCGGTCTCCTGCATCTACGGCATCGGCTCGGTCGAGACCTATTCCGAGATGACCTTCACCCTCAGCGCGGGCGAGCGCTTCTTCCGCGGCGATCTGCTGGCCAAGCTGGTCGAGCTGCAATACCGGCGCAACGACATGAATTTCGAGCGCGGATCCTTCCGCGTGCGCGGCGACACGGTCGAAATCTTCCCGGCGCATTACGAGGATCGCGCCTGGCGGCTGTCGCTGTTCGGCGAGGAGCTCGAATCGATCCACGAATTCGACCCGCTGACCGGCGAGAAGACGGCGCAGCTCGAATCGATCAAGATCTATCCCAACAGCCACTACGTCACGCCCAAGCCGACGCTGTACCAGGCGATCGGCCAGATCAAGGCCGACCTCAAGATCCGGCTCGAGGAGTTCCGCGGCCAGGGCAAGCTGTTGGAGGCCGAGCGGCTGGAGCAGCGCACCCAGTTCGATCTCGAGATGATGGCCGCCACCGGCAGCTGCGCCGGCATCGAGAACTATTCGCGCTACCTGACCGGCCGCGCGCCGGGCGAGCCGCCGCCGACGCTGTTCGAATACATTCCCG
Organism: Allostellaceae bacterium; assembly: GCA_035602175.1. Lineage (GTDB taxonomy): Bacteria > Pseudomonadota > Alphaproteobacteria > ATCC43930 > CGMCC-115725 > REEB95. Next base: position 1,320 of record DATNMV010000196.1, on the reverse strand, counting down.
AGGATTGCCTGGTGTTCGTCGACGAAAGCCACGTCACCGTGCCGCAGCTGGGCGGCATGTATCGCGGCGACTACGCGCGTAAATCGACCCTGGCGGAATACGGTTTCCGCCTGCCCTCCTGCCTCGACAACCGGCCCTTGAAGTTCGAGGAATGGGACGCGATGCGCGGCCAGACCGTCTGCGTCTCGGCGACGCCCGGCCCGTGGGAAATGGGCCGCACCCAGGGCGTGTTCGTCGAGCAGGTGGTGCGCCCGACCGGGCTGATCGACCCGGTGCCGGTGATCCGGCCGGTCGAGACCCAGGTGGACGATCTGATGGCCGAATGCCGCGAGGCCGCCAAGAAGGGCCAGCGCGTGCTGGTGACCACGCTCACCAAGAAGATGGCCGAGGCGCTGACCGAGTATTTCCACGAGAACGGCATCCGCGTGCGTTACATGCATTCGGACGTCGAGACGCTCGAACGCGTCGAGATCATCCGCGATCTGCGCCTGGGCGTGTTCGACGTGCTGGTGGGAATCAACCTGCTGCGCGAAGGGCTCGATATCCCGGAATGCGCGCTGGTGGCGATATTGGACGCCGACAAGGAAGGCTATCTGCGCTCGCGCACCGCGCTCATCCAGACCATCGGCCGCGCCGCCCGCCATATCGAGGGCCGCGCCATCCTGTACGCCGACCGCGTCACCGACAGCATGAAGGCGGCGATCGAGGAAACCAACCGCCGCCGCGAGAAGCAGCAGGCCTACAACGCCGCCCACGGCATCACGCCCGAAAGCGTCAAGCGCGCGATCTCCGACATCCTCGAAAGCGTCTACGAGCAGGACCACGTCACGGTCGAGACCGGCGCGGATTCGGCGCTGCACTACCAGGGCCACAATCTCAAGACGGTGATCGCCGATCTGGAAAAGCGCATGCAGGAGGCGGCTGCCAATCTCGAATTCGAAGAGGCGGCGCGGCTCCGGGACGAGATCAAGCGGCTCGAGGAGCTCGATCTCGGAATTTCGCCCTTGAACGCGCCCCGGCCGCGCGGGCGCTCCCAGGGCGGACGCGCCGGCACCTCGGCCAAGGCGATGGCTAAAGCCAATGCCGCGCGGCGTAAGCGCGGCCGCGAGCGCGGCTGATGGCCGTTCCGGAATCTTCCATGCCGCGAGTCGCGCTGGTCACCGGCGGCGCCAAGCGTATCGGCCGCGCCATCGCGCTGATGCTGGGCGACGCGGGCTGGGACGTGGCCGTGCATTTCCACGCCTCGCACCAGGAAGCTGACGCCGTGGTGGCCGAGCTCAAGGCCAAGGGCCGCCGCGCCACGGCGCTGGAAGCCGATCT
>DATNMV010000195.1:0-4783 GCA_035602175.1 Allostellaceae bacterium | reverse complement strand
CGGTGGCGGGTCGTGTCATGGGCGCAGCATCTTAACCGGATTGCCGCTGGAAAACGTCATCGCCTTGCAGCCAGCGGATCACCGCCGAGTCGTCCGCCAGCAGCAAGGCCAGCGCCGCGCGCAGCTCGATGAGCCTTGCGGCGAGGCCGAGATCACGCATGGCCGCGACCAGGCCGGTGAGATAGCCCATGGACAACAAGCGTGGCCAGGACAGGATTGGCACGTCCACCGCCGCGCCGGGCGCCGCCCCAGCGGCGAAGCCGAGCTCGCACAGCTTGGCGTCGGAGGAGAACAGCGAGCGGCAGGCGAAGGGCCTGATCGCATAGGCCGAGCACGCCCCCTCCACCAGCAACGGACAAGGGGTGTTGCGCGCGCCCCGTGCTTGGGATGGATGCGCGGCCTCGGCCACCGCCGCCTGGCGGTCGGGGATTTGTCCGCGGCGCATGGATATCGCAATGCGGATCGCCTCGAAGGGCGTCGCCACCACGTCGACATGGCAGCAGAAGGCGCAGCCGCGCCGGCATTGCGCGGTGTCCATCTCGGCGCGGTAATCGGCGCGCGTCACCAGCAGCCGCTTCATCTCGGCCTCGAAGCCGGCGATGGCGCCGCCGGCGATCCCGTCGATGGCGTCTAGCGCGGCATCGAGACCGGCGGCGGAGGCAGTGATCAAAGCCGCGCGCGCCTCGGCGCGGATGCGCTCGGCCAGGGCGATGGCGGCCGTCGCCTGTTCCGCCGTGGGCAGGCCGGGCCCGGCCGGAATCACCAGCTTGGCGATCGGGCCGAGCGGCACCGCGACGGCAAGCGGTTTGAGCGCGATCACGCCTTGCGCTCCAACACCGCCACGAAGAATCCGTCGGTGCCGTCGCGCGCCGGGGTCAGGCGCATCATGTCGCCCGGATGCGGCGGCTCGCCGCCAATGGTCTCGCGCCATACCTCGCCGATGGGCTTGAGCGTGAACTCGGCATGGGCCGCCAGGAATTGCTCGATCTGCGCCTCGTCTTCTTCTTTCAAGAGCGAGCAGGTCGCATAGATCAGCCGACCGCCCGGCTTCACCAGGCGTTGCGCGGAATCGAGTATGGCGGCCTGAAGCGCGGCCAGTTCTTCCAGATCCTTGGGCCTCAGGCGCCACTTGGCGTCGGGGTTGCGCCGCCAGGTGCCGGTGCCGGAACAAGGCGCGTCGACGAAGACGCGGTCGAAGCCCGCGGCGTGCTTCTTCACCCATTTGTCGCGCTCGCTGGAAAGCGGCACGCGCTGCACGATGCTGGCTCCGGCGCGGCGCAGGCGCTCGGTCGCGCGCTCCAGGCGCTTGGCCGATGTATCGCAAGCCACCAGATGGCCGCGGTTTTTCATCGCCGCCGCCAGCGCCAGGGTTTTGCCGCCGGCGCCGGCGCAGAAATCCGCCACGCGCATGCCCGGCCGCGCATCGGCAAGCAACGCCGCGATCTGCGAGGCCTCGTCCTGCACCTCGATGAAGCCTTTTTTGAAGATGTCCAGCGTCGCCAGCGGAATGCGCTCGAATATGCGCAGGCCCAGGGGCGAAAGCGGCGTGTGCGCAACCCCGATGCCCTCGCGCTTCAAAGCCGCCATGGCCTTGTCGCGGTCGGTCTTGAGCGCATTGGCGCGCAGATCGAGCGCCGCCTCGCCGTTGAGCGCCGCCATCTCCTTCGCCAGATCCTCGCCCAGCGCGACTTCGAGACGAGGCGCCAGCCACGCGGGATAATTGCCCGCGACCTCGGGCGGCATGTCGCCGATTTGCGCCGCGCCTTCCGGCATCGCCGCCAGCATCGCCGCTTCCTCGTTCGAGATCGAGCCGGGACGGAAGCGGTCGCCGTCGAAGGCGCGGTGCATTTCATCCTGTGACCAACGTTCGATCAGCTTCAGCGCCGCCAGCATGCGTTTGCGCGCGTCGGGGCCCAACCCGTTGCCTGTCCGCGTGATCCACCAATCGAGCAAGGCGCGGTGGCGCAGCACGGCGTAGATGTGGCCTGAAATCGCGGCCCGGTCCTTGACGCCGGCGAAGCGGTGACGGCGGAAATATGTCGCGACGGTGTCGTCGGCGGGCGTGCGGCCCTTGTCGATCTCGCCCAGCAGGCCGATGGCAGCTTCGACCCGGGCCCCCGGCGTCACAGTTCCTGCCGGTAATTCGGCGCCTCGCGGGTGATGGCGATGTCGTGGACATGGCTTTCGCGCAAGCCGGCCCCGGTGATGCGCACGAAGCGGGAATTCTTCTGCATCTCGGCGATGTTCTTGTTGCCGGTATAGCCCATGGCGGCTTTCAACCCGCCGACCAACTGGTGGACGACGTTGCCGACCGGTCCCTTGTGCGGCACGCGGCCCTCGACGCCCTCGGGCACCAGCTTCAACTCGTTCTGGACCTCCTGCTGGAAATAGCGGTCGGCCGAGCCGCGCGCCATGGCGCCCACCGAGCCCATCCCCCGGTACGACTTATAGGAACGCCCCTGATAGAGGAACACCTCGCCCGGACTCTCATCGGTGCCGGCGAACAGCGAGCCCAACATCACGCAATCGGCGCCGGCGGCGATGGCCTTGGCGAGATCGCCCGAAAACTTGACCCCGCCATCGGCGATCACCGGAACGTCGTGTTTGCGGCAGACCTCGACCACATCAAGGATGGCGGTCAGTTGCGGCACGCCTACTCCGGCGACGATGCGGGTGGTGCAGATCGAGCCCGGCCCGATGCCGACCTTGACCGCATCGGCGCCGGCGTCGATCAGCGCCTGCGCGCCGCCGGCGGTCGCGATGTTGCCGGCGACGATCTGGGTGTAGTTGGAGAGCCGCCGGATCTTCTTCACCGCATCGAGCACGCGCGCCGAATGGCCGTGCGCCGTGTCGACCACCAGCACGTCCACGCCCGCTTCGAACAGCTTTTCCGCGCGCTTCACGCCATCCTCGCCGGTGCCGGTGGCGGCGCCGACGCGCAGCCTGCCGTGGTCGTCCTTGGTGGCGTTGGGGAATTTCTGCGATTTCTCGATGTCCTTGACGGTGATGAGTCCGACGCAGCGGTAATCCCCGTCCACCACCAGCAGCTTTTCGATCCGGTGCTGGTGCAGCAGTTTCTTCGCCTCTTCACGCTTCACGTTCTCGGGCACGGTGATGACCTTGGTGGTCATCAACTCCGATACCGGTTGGTTCGGGTTGGACGCAAAGCGCACGTCGCGGTTGGTGACAATGCCGACCAGCTTGCCCGATTTGCGCTCGACCACCGGGACGCCGGAAATGCGGTTATCGGCCATCAGCTTAAGGGCGTCGGCGAGCGTCGCCTCGGGGGGGATGGTGACCGGGTTCACCACCATGCCGGCCTCGAATTTCTTCACCTTGCGCACTTCTTGCGCCTGTTCGTCGATCCCGAGATTGCGGTGAATGATGCCGAGGCCGCCGGCCTGGGCCATGGCGATGGCGAGTGCGCTCTCGGTCACCGTATCCATGGCGGCCGAAATCAGCGGAATGCCGAGGCTGACCGTACGGGTCAGGCGGGTCTTGGTGTCGGTTTCCGTGGGGAGGACGGAGGAGGCGGCAGGGACCAGCAGGACATCGTCGAAAGTAAGCGCCTGACGGATTTCCATACTGCCTCCCGCAAATCCCATCCGGGATCAAGGTTGGCGCCGCATAATACACGTCCGGACCCTTAAGGGAAGGGGCCCGGCGCATGGCTCACTTGCGTTTGCTGAGATAGCCCTTGGCCACCAGATAGACCTCGGCCGATTCGGCCCGGCTGGCCGGGGGCTTGGCGTGGCGGATTTCGGCGAAATCGCGCTTCAGGCGCTGCAACAGCGCGCCCTCCGCCCCGCCTTGGTAAACCTTGCAGACGAAGCTGCCGCCCGGGGCCAGCACGTCGGCGGCGAAGTCATAGGCCGCCTCGGCCAGCGTCACGATCCGCGCATGGTCGGTCTGCTGGTGGCCGGAGGCGTTGGCCGCCATGTCGGACAGCACGATGTCGGCATGACCGCCGAGCGCGGCTTTGACCGCCTCGGTCGCGCCGGGGGCGAGGAAGTCGAGCGTCAGGATATTGGCGCCGTCGATGGGCGCGGTCTCCAGCGCATCGACGCCGAGAACGCGGCCCTTGCCCTTTTTCGCTCCCACGCGTTCCACCGCCACCTGCGTCCAGCCGCCGGGTGCGCAGCCCAGATCGACCACACGCTGCCCCGGTTTCAACACGCGATAGCGGTCGTTGAGCTCGATCAACTTGAAGGCGGCGCGCGAGCGGTAGCCTAACCGCTTGGCTTCGGCGACATAGGGGTCGTTGAGCTGGCGTTGCAGCCACCGTGTCGAGGACGCCTTGCGCTTGGCCGCAGTCTTGACCCGCACCGCCTCGCGCCTTCCGCCGCCGTCCCGGGCGCCGGCGCCCATGCGGCCGCCCGAGGGCCATGAGCCTTTATGCGCCATGATCAATGGTCGCGCGATTCAACGAGGCTCATCAGGATGCCCTCGCGGATGCCGCGATCGGCGACGGCGAGCCGCCCCACCGGCCAGAGCTGGCAGATGGCTTCGAGCACGGCACAGCCCGCCAGCACGAGATCGGCGCGCTCGCGGCCGATGCAGGGATGCAAGGCGCGTTCGGCGTAGGGCATGGCGGCCAGGCGGTATGTCGCGCGCGCGATGGCCGGGAAGTCGAGATTGTAGCCGTCGACCCGCGCTCGGATGTAGCGCGGCAATTCCAGATGGATCGCGGTCAGCATGGTGACCGTGCCGGAACTGCCGAGCATCTGCACCAAGCCTTCGCCGATTCGCGCGCCGATACGGAAGCGCGCATCGAAGGGCGCGA
>DATNMV010000194.1:0-4807 GCA_035602175.1 Allostellaceae bacterium | reverse complement strand
ACGATCGCCTGGTTGATGCGTTGCGCGTGGGCGCGGCCGCCGAACTTGGCGGCGAGGGTAGCGGCGTCGCCGATGTCCTTGCCTTCGATGAAATAGGCCGAAAACAGACGCTCCACCACCGCGTCGGCGGCGCCGTGCCGGCCGGCGAAGCGGATCAGGCGATGGGCGTCGACGGTGTTCGGCGTGCGCTGCACCTTGTCGAAGGCGAAGGCGATGCCGGCCGAAGCGCCGGCCTCGACGATCGCCTGGTTGATGCGTTGCGCGTGGGCGCGGCCGCCGAACTTGGCGGCGAGGTAATCGGCGCGCGCCATGCCGCCCGCCGGCATGTCGGGGTTGAGCTGGAAAGGCCGCCAGGTGATTTCGGCGGCGAGACTCGGGCGTTGCGTCAGCGCCGCTTCCAGCCGACGCTTGCCGATGAAGCACCAGGGGCAGATGACGTCGGAGACGATGTCGATATGCATGAAGACATTATAGCACGGTTGACCCCGTAGGCGGCGCGCTTAAGGTTAGGCCGGGAGAGGGAATGGAATCGGGCATCTACGACGAAAGCCACCTGGCGCGGGGGCGGGCGAATTTCGTGGCCTTGTCGCCGCTGTCCTTTCTCGCGCGCGCGGCCGCGGTTTATCCCGACAAGATCGCGGTCATCCACGGCGAGCGCAGCTTCACCTACGCCGAATTCTACGCCCGTTGCCGCCGCGTGGCCGACGCGCTCCAGAAACGCGGCATCGGCAAGGGCGACACGGTTTCGCTGATGGCGCCCAACGTGCCGGCCATGCTCGAGGCGCATTACGGCGTGGCCATGGCGGGCGGGGTGCTGAACGCGCTTAATTACCGGCTCGACGCGCGCAATATCGCTTTCATCTTCGGCCACGCCGAGACCAAGATATTGATCACCGACCGCGAATTCTCCGCCACCATCAAGGAGGCGCTGAAGCTCGCCGAACGCAAGCCGCTGGTGATCGACATCGACGACCCGCTTTACGCGGGCGGCGAATTGCTGGGCGAGACGGATTACGAGAGCTTCATCGCCGGCGGCGACCCGGATTTCGCCTGGCGGATGCCGGACGACGAATGGGACGCGATATCGCTCAATTACACCTCCGGCACCACCGGCAACCCCAAGGGCGTCGTCTATCACCACCGCGGCGCGTTTTTGAACGCGCTCGGCGACATCCTCTATTTCGGGCTCTCACCGCAATCGGTCTATCTGTGGACGCTGCCGATGTTCCATTGCAACGGCTGGTGCTACACCTGGGCGGTGACCGGCGCCGCCGGTACGCATGTGTGCCTCAGGCGCATCGATCCGGCGCTGATCTTTTCGCTGATCGTGGAGCGGCGCGTGACCCATCTCTGCGGCGCGCCGATCGTTTTAAATTTGCTCGCCCACGCGCCCGAGAGCGCCAAGCGCCGCTTCGATCATCCGGTCAAGGTGATGACCGGCGGCGCGGCGCCGCCCTCGACCATCATCGCCAACATGGAGCGGCTGGGCTTCGAAGTGACGCACGGTTACGGCCTCACCGAATCCTACGGCCCGGCGACGATCTGCTTCCCGCAGGAGGCGTGGCAAACGCTGCCGCTCGAAAAGCGGACGGCCAAGATGGCGCTGCAGGGCGTGGCGGCGTTGACGGTGGCCGGCGCGCGCGTCGCCGATCCCCATAGCTTGCGCGACGTGCCCGCCGACGGCGCCACCATCGGCGAGCTGCTGCTGCGCGCCAACACGGTGATGAAGGGTTATCTCAAGAACCTCAAGGCGAGCGACGAGGCCTTCGCCGGCGGCTGGTTCCACACCGGCGATCTGGGCGTCGTGCATCCCGACGGCTATATCGAGATCAAGGACCGCGCCAAGGACATCATCATCTCGGGCGGCGAAAACATCTCGTCGCTCGAAGTGGAAGAGGCGCTCTACAAGCACCCGGCGGTGATGGAGGCGGCGGTGGTGGCGCGGCCCGACGAGAAATGGGGCGAGACGCCTTGCGCCTTCGTGACCCTGAAGCCCGGCGCCGAGGCCAATGCCGAGGACATCACCGGTTTTTGTCGCCAGAACCTGGCCGGGTTCAAGATTCCACACACCGTCGTTTTCGGCTCTTTGCCGAAAACCTCGACCGGCAAGATCCAGAAATACCTGCTGCGCGCGCAGGCCAAGGACATGAAAGACTAGGCATGGCGGATTTCTCGCTCGTCGGGAAAAAAGCGCTGGTCACCGGCGCGTCGCGCGGCCTGGGCAAGCATTTCGCCCTGGTGCTGGCCGGGGCAGGCGCCGATATCGCGCTGCTGGCGCGCGACCGGGCGGCGCTGGACAAGGTGGCGGCGGAAATATCCAAGACCGGGCGCCGCGCGGCGGCGGTGGAAGGCGACGTGACCCAGGCCGAGAGCGTGCGCCGGGCCTTCGACGCGGCCGAAAAAGCCTTGGGCGGCATCGACATTCTTATCAACAACGCCGGCATCGCCGTCTCCAAGCCCGTTTTGGAGCACAGCGAGGATGATTGGGACCGCGTGCTCGACACCAATCTCAAGGGCGCGTTCCTGTGCGCGCGCGAATTCGCCGCCCGCGTCGTCGCCGCCAAGAGAACCGGCCGCATCGTCAATGTCGCTTCGCTGCTGGGCGTGCGCACCGCGCGCAACCTGCCGGGTTATACAACGGCCAAGGCCGGGCTGATCCATCTCACCCATACGCTGGCGATGGAATTCGCGCGCTTCGGCATCGCCGTCAACGCCATCGCCCCGGGCTATTTCGAGACCGACCTGACTCGCGCTTTTCTCAACAGCGAGTCGGGCAAGGCGGTGATGTCGCGTATCCCGTTCGGCCGCACCGGCCTCGAAGCGGATCTCGACGGCGCGTTGCTGTTGCTGGCATCGGGGGCGGGGGCTTATATCACCGGCGCGGTGATTCCGGTCGATGGCGGGCACGGCGTGGCTTCGGTTTAGCGACTCGTTCCGGCAGGTCTAATAGACGAGTCGTTCGTGAATAGTGGGGAAAGCGGGGATAAGTTTTCATGCGAGGAAAGGCAATATCGCGCACAGAAAAATATGAGAAATTCCTGTGGATGAAACGGGATGGCCGCGCCGCCGCGAATCCGACTCGGATTCCGATCCCGGCCGGATGATGGCGGTCCGGGTAAAAACGCGCGGTCGCGCGCGGCGGCTTGGCGCATTCCGCCCGCGACATCGCGGCGGTTTGCATTCCCACGGGCCTTGGGGCAAACCAGGATCATGAAACCCGATGTCGTCGCCGCGACGCCGCTTTATCAGCCGGTCATGGACGGGCTCGAGGCCGCCTATACCGTGCATCGCCTGTTCGAGGCGCGGGATCGCGCGGCGTTTCTCGCCGGCGTCAAGGACAAGGCGCAAGCGCTCGCCTGTTTCGGCGGCGCGATCGACGCCGCGCTGATGGACGCGCTGCCCAAGCTCAAGATCATCGCCTGCATGAGCGTCGGGGTGGATCACGTCGATCTCGCTGCCGCCAAGGCGCGCGGCATCCGCGTCACCAACGCGCCCGACGTGCTGACCGACGACGTCGCCGACATCGCCATCGCGCTGCTGATCGGCGTGGCGCGGCAAATTCCGCAAGCCGACCGCTACGTGCGCGAAGGGAAATGGCTGGCGAAAAGTTCGATGCCGCTGGCATCGAAGCTCGGCGGTTCGACCATGGGCGTGCTCGGGCTCGGCCGCATCGGCCAGGCGATCGCCAAGCGCGCCGAGGCGCTCGGGGTCAAGATCGTCTATCACGGGCCGCGGCAAAAGCCGGGCGTGGCCTATCGCTATTACGCCGATCTCGCTGCGATGGCGAAGGACGTCGATTACCTGATGGTCGCTTGCCCGGGCGGCGAGGCGACGCGCAACCTGGTGAACGAAAAAATCATCGCCGCGCTCGGAAAGAAGGGCGCGATCATCAACATCGCGCGCGGCTCGGTGATCGACGAGAAGGCGATGGTAAAGGCGTTGGTGGAGGGCAGGCTGCGCGGCGCCGGGCTCGACGTGTTCGCCGACGAGCCGCGCGTGCCCGCGGATCTGCTGGCGCTCGACAATGTGGTGCTTCTGCCGCATATCGGCAGCGCCACCCACGCCACGCGCCTCGCCATGGGTCAGCTCATGCTCGACAATCTGGCGGCCTATTTCGCCGGCAAGGAATTGCTGACGCCGGTGGTTTAGTTCTCTTTGCTTCGCATGACGGCGCGGGCTTGAAGGTTCAGCCCGCTTCTGTGCTACGCGGGGAGTCTATCCGGCGCTTTGCCGACTCGGGCCGGGGCGTTGCGGCGCTCGAGTTCCAGCAGCAGGGCGCTGTGGTCGTAACGCGCGCCGCCATGTGCCACCAGCCCCTGGAAGAGACCCAAGGCGGTCTCGGCGAAGGGCAGGGAGAGCCCAACCGCCTTGGCCGAATCGACAATGGTCTGGCAATCCTTGACCTGGTGGTCGGCCGGGCCGCCAGGAATAAAATCCCGTAAGATCATACGATTGCCGTGCAACGTTAAGACACGGCTTTGAGCGAAACCGCCCATAATCGCTTGACGCACCGCCGCCGGATCGGCGCCGCCCGCCGCCGCCAGCAGCAGCGCCTCGGCCACCGCGCCGATGGTGACGGCGACGATCGCCTGATTGCACAGCTTGGCGAGCTGGCCGGTGCCGGCGGGGCCGACCAGGGTCGCGGTCCCGAGTCGTGCGAACAGCGGCAGGGCGCGCTCGAATACCCGCGACTCGCCGCCGGCCATGATCGCAAGCTTGCCCTCGGCCGCGCCCAGCGTGCCGCCGGAAACCGGCGCGTCGAGATAATCGACACCCCATTCGCCGAGTCGCTTGGCATGATCGCGCG